>CAZPYW010000178.1:0-3251 GCA_964590095.1 uncultured Oscillospiraceae bacterium
AAAACTGCCGCGCGCGCGGCGCGCGAGAATACCCCGCGCCGCGCTGCGGCGCAGAATCTATCGCCATTCGGCAGAAAAACAGGAGGCTAAGGTTATGATCACGATCACGGATTTTGGAACTCTGAACGGTGCGCCGGTCAAAGCGGTCACGCTGCGCGGCGAGAACCTGTGCGCCACGGTGCTCAGCTATGGCGCAACGCTCCAGCGGCTGCTGGTAAAGGACGCGCAGGGCGCGTGGACGGATGTCTGTCTGGGCTATGACGATCTGGACGGCTATCGAAACGGCACAGGCTATCTGGGTGCGACGGTGGGACGCTGCGCCAACCGCATCGGCGGCGCTTGCTTCACGCTGGGAGGAAAGACGTATCCGCTTACGGTCAACAATGGGGAAAATCATCTGCACGGCGGCGCGTGCGGCCTGGACAAGCAGCTGTGGGAGCCGGAAGCGGACGAGACAGGCGTGACGTTCCGGACGCGGCTGTGCGATGGGGCAGACGGCTATCCCGCGAATCTGGATGTTGCGGTGCGCTACAGCATCGAGGATGGCTGTGCGTTGCGCATCGACTATACGGCGTGCGCCGACGGCGATACGCTTTGCAATCTGACCAATCATACCTATTTTAACCTGAACGGCGCGGGCAGCGGCGATGTACTTGGCCATACGCTGCAAATCTGTGCAGATGCCTTTACGCCGACAGACGGCGCACTGATTCCCACGGGTGAGGTGCGCGATGTGAGCGGAACGTGCATGGACTTCCGCGCCGCAAAGCCCATCGGGCGCGACATTGGTGATGCGCTGCTTGCAGGCAGCGGCGGCTATGACCAGAATTTCTGCCTGAACGGCACCGGCCTGCGGCAGGTGGCCGCCGTATGCGGAGAGAAAAGCGGCATTCGGATGACGGTGGAAACCACCATGGAGGGGATGCAGCTCTACACAGCCAACGGGCTGGGGCGCGGCGTGTACAAGGATGGCAAAACGTATGACCGCTATGGCGCGCTTTGTCTGGAAACGCAGCGCTATCCCGATGCGATACACCACGAAAGCTTCCCCACACCGGTGCTGCGGGCGGGTGAAAGCTACCGCGAGACGACGATCTACCGCTTTGCATGATACAAAATACGCCCTGAACCGGATGCGTTCGGGGCGTGTTTTTTACGCGGCAAACGGCGAAAAACGACGCAGCTGGACGAAAAAGTTCAAAAAACGCTGGAAAAATGGGTTTACATAATTGTTTCAAAATTTCACTTTTTGTGCGGAAATGGTGAAAAATCCATAAAAACAGGTCGGTTTTACGGCGACGATGGAGCGAAATCGGTAAATATTGACGATTTTTTGCCTTTTCCGGATAAAGTTGTCCAAAATGGTGGAAATCTGCAAAAAGTTGATGTATAATGATGCCATTCTAGGAAAGCAGGGAGTGCGCGATGAAGCGTTCTGCAAACAGGCGAGCCGGTGGCTCTACAACGCGGATGCTGCGGAAAAAGAAACGCAAGGGCGAGATGCTGAAGTTCCTGCGTCAGAATACGTGGCTTCTGATTTTGATCCCGCTGGTTCTGGTGGCACTGGTGCTGGCCATTCTGGTCATCGCCGGAAGCATCCCGAAGCAGACGGAACAGTCTGAACAGCCGCAGCAGGCGGCTCGATATGAAAGCGGCTATCTCTGTTCTGCCGGTGCGCAGATCCCCTATTACGACGAAGGGCTGAATCAGACCGGTACGGTCAGCCGCGGCCTCAAGGTCACTTACTCTACACAGGAGCCGATCGAGCGCGAGGAGCAGGTGTACTATCTGGCGTATTTTGACGGGCTGAAGTACGGCTATATTGCCGAGGACAATCTGACGCGCAGCGAGAGCGGCGTGGTCGAGGAGAAAACGGTCTACGTCCGCACGCCGCAGAATCTGCGCCTGGGCGAGGATTCGGCCAGACTTGGCGCGCTGGTTGAGCAGGGAACAGAGCTGACGGTCAAGGGCTATGACTATCTGCAAAACGGCGTTGTCCACCTGTATGAGGTTAGCTTCCAGGGGGAAAAGGGCTATATCAGCGGCCGCTATGTCTCCAGCTCGCTGGAGGAGGCAACCGAGGTCTATGACCGCTTTGGCGTGTATATGACACATTCCAGCCGCGAGGATCGCTATGGCGGCGGTGACGGCGGTTCGCTTGACTATTACCCGCGCCAGAAGGGCAGCTTCACGGACAACGTCATGCCGGAAAAGGTCTATGCGCTGTATCTGACGTGTGATCCCGAGGTCATCGGGAACATTGACAGCTTTATCGACTATGCCAAGTCCACCAATATCAATGCGTTCGTTGTCAACATCATTGACGGCACGTCTGTTGGCTATCCGTGCAAGACGTATGACCAGTATTCACCCACGTGCAGCCAGATGGCCAACAACACGCAGGAGGAATACGGCTATGCCATCCGTCGGCTGAAAGAGGAAGGCTTCTATGTGATCGGCCGAATCACCGTATTCAATGATTCGCACTTTGTCACCGACAATCCGGAGTACGCCATCTGTGACAGCAACGGCAAGCCGCTTTATATCGGCAACACCGGATACTGGCCAAGCGCCTACTGCCGATACGTGTGGGAGTACAAGGTCGCGCTGGCAAAAGAGGCGATCGAGCTGTTCGGCTTCCAGGAGATTCAGTATGACTACGTCCGTTTCCCCGACGGCACGTACAGCTATGAAAAGGACGGCAACATCGATTATCACAACGAATACGACGAAACCAAGGCACAGGCTATCCAGCGCTTTTTGATGTACGCGTGCGATGAGCTGCATGATGTGGGCGTCTATGTGGGCGCTGACGTCTTTGGCGAAACGAACAACAGCTATGTCTCGTCCTATGGCCAGTACTGGCCGGCGATCAGCAACGTCGTCGATGTGATCAGCGGCATGCCATACCCCGACCACTTCGACCAGAATGGCTCGTATCGCCCGTGGGAGCACCCGTATGAGACGCTCCTGGACTGGGCGCAGAAGGCCGCACAGCGACAGGAGGAGACGCCGACGCCGGCTGTGGTCAGAACATGGATTCAGGCGTATGACGCCATCAAGCGGCCGTACAACACGTATGGAGCGGATGAGATCACGGCGCAGATTCAGGGCCTTGAGGACGGCGGCCTCTCCGGCGGCTTCATGGCGTGGCACGCGGCGTGCAATCTCAACAAGCTGGCAACGTTTAAGCCTGCATTTGATGCGCTGGTTCTTCCGGAATGAAGTAATAATTGAAACACCGCCGCGGG
>CAZPYW010000179.1:0-3248 GCA_964590095.1 uncultured Oscillospiraceae bacterium
CGCGTGTGGAAAAATGCGCCGCAGCGCGGCGCATTTTTGATCTTACTTTTCCAGCTTGACGGCGGTCTTCAGCGCAAGCTCCATCATCTGCGTGAAGGAGTTCTGACGCTCTTCTGCCGTGCAGTTTTCGTGGGTCAGAATGTGGTCGGAGATCGTGCAGATCGCCAGCGCATGCTTGCCGCAGCGGGCAGCGTTCATGTACAGCGCAGCGGATTCCATCTCAACGGCCATAACGCCCATCTTCCGCCAGCCGTGGTTGGCGCGCAGCTCTTCGGGCAGCTCGGCGTCGTCGCCGTAGAAGCGGTCAGAGGACAGCAGGTTGCCGACGTGATAGCGGACGCCCATTTCCTTGGCGGTGTTGACGCAGGTCTCCAGCATGTTGTAGTCCGCGATCGGTGCGAACGTGCCGGGCAGATGATACTGGCCAGCCCAGTTCGAATCGGTGCACGAGCCCTGGCCGATGACGATGTCACGCAGCTGAATGTTGTGATGCAGGGCACCGGCAGAGCCGATACGCATGATGTTTTCGACCTCATAGGCATTGAACAGCTCCCACGAGTAGATGCCGATGGACGGCATACCCATGCCGGAGGCCATGACGGAAACCTTAACGCCGTCATACATGCCGGTGTAGCCCTGGACACCGCGGACGTTGTTGACCAGCTTTGCGTCGGTCAGGAAGTTTTCAGCAATGAACTTTGCACGCAGCGGATCGCCGGGCATCAGGACGGTCTGGCCAAAATCGCCGGGCTTGGCAGAGTTGTGGGGGGTAGGATGTTTCAGCATGATAGTTCTCCTTTTATATATAGTTCTGTGGATACTGGATTACGCCTCGGCCTGCTTGACAAGCTTTACAATGCGCGAGGTGCCAAGGCGCGACGCGCCAAGCTCGATAAACCTGACGGCATCGTCGATGGACGAGATTCCGCCCGCGGCCTTGATCTTTACGCCGTTTGTGACGTTGGCGGCGAACAGCGCAACATCCTGGAACGTTGCGCCGGCCTTGGAAAAGCCGGTGGAGGTCTTGATATAATCTGCGCCGGATTCAGAGACGATCTGGCACATTTTGACCTTTTCCTCGTCGGTCAGCAGGCACGTTTCGATGATGACCTTCAGAAGCCGTCCGTCGCAGTGCTGCTTGACGGCCTTGATCTCATCAAGCAGATCGTCCCACCGCTGATCCTTGACCCAGCCAAGGTTAATAACCATGTCGATCTCGGCTGCGCCGTTTTTCACGGCATCGGCGGCCTCAAAGCACTTTGCGGCCGTGGTGGTGTAGCCGTTGGGGAAGCCGATGACGGTGCAGATGGGGAGCTTGCCGCCAACGTATGCGGCGGCCTGTTTGACATAGGACGCGGGGATGCAGACCGAAGCGGTCTGATACTTCATGCCGTCGTCGCAGATGGCGCGGATCTCGTCCCAGGTTGCGGTTTGTGCAAGGAGGGTGTGATCGACCCTGCGCAGAATCTCATTCATTTCCATGCAGCAGTTCTACCTTTCTGTGTTCCCTGATGTAGTCCATGTAGCACTTGTGGCACATGGCGATATAGCTGTCGTTGCCGCCCAGCATGACCTGGTCGCCCTCGGTCACGACGTAGCCGTCAGCGCCCACACGGGCGTTGGTGGTGGCCTTGCGGCCGCAGTCGCAGATGGTTTTGATCTCGGTGATCGAGTCGGCCAGCTCAAACAGGCGGCGGCTGCCGGGGAAGAGCCTGGTCTGGAAATCTGTCCGCAGACCAAAGCAGAGCACGGGCAGATTCTCCCGATCGACCAGCCAGCGCAGCTGATCGATCTGTGTCTCGGTCAAAAACTGACACTCATCGACGATGATCACGTCGGCTCGACCGGCGGCGCGATACAGCGCGCACAGATCGGCCTCCGGCGAGACGGCCTCGGCCTCGGCGCTGAGTCCCACGCGGCTGCGCAGCGTGAACGCGCCGTCGCGGACGTCGGCGGCGGGCTTGATGAGCCAGACGCGCATGCCGCGCTCTTCATAATTATACTTGGTGATCAGCGCAGTGGCAGTTTTTGAGCTGCCCATTGCGCCGTATTTGAAATACAGCTTGGCCATATGTGTGCGTCCTCCTGTTGCGTACAGTATATTATACAGGATGCGGCGCGGAAAGAAAAGCATTATTTCCGCCCTGCGGCCGCTTTTTCACGCGGACGGCGGTCAAAGTCGGAAGTGCCGTGTGCGCCCGCGCACCGCACCACGCAGACAAACGCTATCTGTCCGCAGCAAACGGACGCCCAGCGCCCGCTGTCCGCGCAGCGAAACGCCGATACCGACGGGTACCGGCAAAACGCATGTGTTGCCTGCGCGGGAAGCGGCTTATTTTCGATAGCCGATGGCGTGGGAGATTTTTTCGGCTGCCTCGGTGACAACGCGGATGGCCTGCTGGAAGTCATCGGTGTGAACCTGACGGAACATGCCAACCGTGCCAAAGGCGTATTTGACCTCGCCCGCAGCGTTGCGGATGGGCGCGGAGACGGAGCGCAGACCGATTTTATACTCGCCGTTTTCAATGGCATAGCCCTGATCGCGGATGCGCTGCAGCTCGGGCAAAAGCTGCTCCTGCTCGGTCAGCGTGTGCGGCGTATACGCCTTGCGGTCGGCGTTTTTCAGAATGCGGCGGCACTCAGCCTGTGACACGTGCGCAAGGAAGAGCTTACCCTGTGACGTGCAGTGAATGGGCAGACGCGCGCCGACCTCAGAGACGACACGCAGACTGGCCTTGCTCTCTTCCTCGGCCAGCGTGACCACCGCACCGCGGTTGAGCACAGACAGGAAGACGGATTCATTCAGCGTCTGGCACACGCTTTGCAGATAGGGGCGCGCGATAGCGCCGATGTCCCAGGCGTTGCTGACGGCGCAACCATACTCAAACAGCCGGATACCCAGCCAGTAGCGGCCGTCTTCGCACTGTTCGATCAGACCGGATGCGCGCATGGTGGACAGCAGACCGTGGATCGTGCTTTTCGGCCAGCCGGTTTTGTGATACAGCTCTGTCAATGTGACCGGTTCCCCCTGTGCACACAGCAGATCAAGCAGATTGATCGCTTTTGCAACAGAATGGATGGTTTTTCCCTCAGCTTCCGGCATAAATGCTCCCCCCAACGGCAGTTTTCGCAATCGTGATGGCATTAGTATACCAGCTTTTCCGTGCGGGGGCAAGCAAGGCTGTTCGCCATGGGCGAAATCTCTGCCACGAGGAGCAAGTCCGTCCCCGACGTACAAAAACTGCCGC
>CAZPYW010000180.1:0-3223 GCA_964590095.1 uncultured Oscillospiraceae bacterium
CGTTTTCCAGTGCCATGACCTTGTCGATGCGGCGCTGATGGCGTGCCTCGCCCGAGAAGGCCGTATCCAGCCACGTGTCCACGATCTCAAGCGCCAGCTTCTCGCCCGTGACGCCTGCGCCAATGGCCATCATGTTGGTGTCGTTGTGCTCGCGCGTCAGGCGCGCGGACATCACGTCGCTCAGAAGTGCGCAGCGGATGCCGCGAACCTTGTTTGCCGCGATGGAAACGCCAATGCCCGTGGTGCAGACCACAATGCCGCGCTCACACTCGCCTGCGGCGACCGCCCGCGCGGCGGGCGCTGCAAAGTCGGGGTAGTCACAGCTGGACTTGTCATAGCAGCCAAAATCCTTGTATGCCAGTCCTCTTTTTTCAAGATGTGCCTTGATGGCTTCTTTCAGATCATATGCGCCATGGTCACATGCAACAGCAATCATATTGAACTCCTCCCTGATTTCCGGAACGTATCAAAGGGCATTGCCCTCTGTCAAATACTTCTCTTATTATACCGGCTGAAACGCCAAATTGCAATCCTTTGTCCGCTCAGACAAAGGGGTTGTAGAACCGGCTGCCCATCAGTGCCACCCCAAGAATCGACACCGCCAGCAGCACCGCGCACAGCACCATCGACAGAATATCTGCCGCCGTAAATCGCCGCGCCATGTACCACGTGCGCTTTTTGTTCTTGCCAAAGCCGCGCAGCTCCATCGCGTTGGAGATGACCTCAATGCGATCCATGCTGGACAAAATCAGCGGAATGATGATCGCGGAGGCCGCCTTCAGCCGCTTGACCAGTGACACCTTCTTGCTCATTTCAATGCCGCGCGCCTGCTGTGACTGCGCGATATCATGATACTCCCGCTGGATGTCCGGAATGTAGCGCAGCGCCAGCGCCACGGAATAGGCGATCTTATAGCTGACGCCGATGCGGCTGAGCGAGGCGGCAAACTCACTGGGATTGGTGGTGGAGACGAACAGCAGCACCATGGGAATGGCCGCCAGATACTTTAGAACCAGATTCAGATGATAAAACAGCTGCTCTGCCGTGACGATATACGGCCCTGCAATGGTAAAGAGCACTGTTTTTGTTCCGTAGATCGTCACGCCGTACTGCGGCGAAAAGACATAGACCATGATGTTGTTGAGCACCATGAACACCGCCGTTGCGCCCAGCATAAACGAAACGTCACGCAGCCGGATTTTGGAGATGTAAAACAGCACGAACGACACGACCGGCATCAGCGCCAGAATGCGCGTGTCATACGTCACCATGGACGCAAGCGACCACAGCAGCAGACAGACCAGCTTGGTCGCACCGGTCAGCCGGTGAATGGGCGATGGGCGGTCGATGTAGTTAAACAGATTCGTCATTGCCGCGCACCTCCCGATCATAGTCGATAAAGCGCCGCACAAAGGCGCGCGGGTCAGACAGCCCGCACAGCAGCGCCAGATCGTAAAGACTCGTTTTTTTCAGACTCGCCTGCTCGATGATGGCCTCATCGGTCAGCACATCGGCGGGCGAGGCATCCGCGATCACGCGGCCGTCGGAAAAGACGACGGATCTGCGGCAGTATTCCAGCATCAGGTGCATATCGTGCGTGATCATCACCACGGTCACACCGCTGCGGTTCAGCTCACGCAAAAACTCCATGATCTCGGTGTAATGCCGGAAGTCCTGTCCCGCCGTCGGCTCGTCCAGAATGATCAGCGCGGGGTCAAGCGCCAGAATGGACGCGATGGTCACGCGCTTCTTCTGTCCAAAGCTCAGCGCCGACACCGGCCAGTTGCGGAACGGATACAGCCCGCAGATGCGAAGCGCCTGCTCGACGTGCTCGCGCGTGGTCGTCTCATCTGCCGCGCGGGAGACCAGACCGAGTGCAACCTCGTCAAAGATCTGTACCTTGCACAGCATCTGGTTCGGGTTCTGCATGACATAGCCGATGTGATCGGCGCGCTCTTTGATGGAAAGCTCCATCAGATCGCGCCCGTCAAAGCGGAGCGTGCCGGACTGCTGCTGTTCAAAGCCGCAGACCACCTTGGAAAACGTGGATTTTCCCGCGCCGTTTGTCCCGACGATCGAGAGCATTTCGCCTCTGCGCACCGTGACGGAGACATCACGCAGCGCCTGCTTGCCGTTTGCATAGGCAAAGCTGATGTGCGAGGCCTCAAGCAGCGGCGGCGTCTCGGGCGGCTCGGGCGCGGGCGGCGTAGCGGTGAACCACTGCCGCACCTGCTGCTTCTGCGTCTCAGACAGGCGCAGCGTGCGCAGACTGTGCGGCTGCATGTCTGCCGTGACGGCAACGCCCGCATGGCGCAGCGCCGCCAGATACAGCGGCTCACGAATGCCGTGCTCGTGCAGCAGTCCCGACGCCAGCAGCTCGTCCGGCGTCATATCGGCGGCAATCTGGCCGCTCTGCATCAGAATCACGCGGTCAACATCGCGGTGGAGGACATCCTCAAGCCGATGCTCAATGATCAGGATGGTCGCGCCGGTTCTTTCGCGGATTTCGTCGATCATTTCAATGGCCTGCTTGCCGGTCGCAGGGTCCAGATTTGCCAGCGGCTCATCAAACAGCAAAATGGGGACATTGTCCACCATCACGCCGGCCATGCACACGCGCTGCTTCTGCCCGCCCGAAAGCTCATTCGGCGCGTGCAGCAGATGCGCCTGCACACCGACCTCCTGCGCGGCCTGCAGCACGCGCACGTGCAGCGCGGGCTCATCCACACAGTCGTTTTCCAGTGCAAAGGCAATGTCCTCGGCCACGGTCAGACCGACAAACTGTCCGTCAGCGTCCTGCAAAACCGTACCGACCATTTTGGAGATATCAAACAGGCTCAGCTCGCGCGTTTCCTTCCCCATGATTGTCAGGCTGCCGGACTGCTCGCCGCGATAAGAGAACGGGATCAGGCCGTTGAGGCAGTGCGCCATGGTGCTTTTGCCGCAGCCGGACGGGCCGCAGATCAAAAGCTTCTCGCCCGCATAGACCGTCAGATCGATGTGGCGCAGCGTGGGATGCTTTTGCGCGTTATACTGCCACGAAAAGTCGCGGAACTGGATCACAGGCTTTTTCTCTGTCGTGTTCGTCGTGTTCACGGTCTGTATTTCCTCCTGTTCTGCGTGCTGCGCACACACTCTGCGCGCAAAGGCGCGCGGCTTTTGCCGCCGAAAGGCGGCATTTTGCGCCCCCAAGGGGCGCGGGGTTTTTGCGCGCGAAGCGCGC
>CAZPYW010000181.1:0-3211 GCA_964590095.1 uncultured Oscillospiraceae bacterium
GCAGTATCGTTTCATAGGCAATTTCCTTTCGTATCGGATGCAGGATGCTGCATGTTAATTTCAAAGTATTTCACACTATTTTATCATTTTGTATCCAAAGTGTCAATGAAATTGTAGCCAAAATGTAATCTTTTCATCGACACAAGCCACGCGAAATATGATATACTATCGGCAGAATGACGCGAATGGGAGGATACCCCTTGGAAAACTATTTTGCACCGTCCATGGAAAAGCGCGACATCAACGCCATCGGCGCGTTGGGGCTGGCACATCTGGGTGACGCGGTGTTTGAAATCATGGTGCGCACATGGCTGTGTACCAACGGCCGGACGCTGGTGCGCAATCTGCACCGCGAAACAGTGGCTGAGGTCTGCGCGCAGGCGCAGGCGCGCCGGATGGAGCGGATGCTCCCGCTGCTGGACGAGGAGGAGCTGGCCTGCTATCGGCGCGGCCGCAACGCCCATGTCCACGGCATTCCCAAGAATGCGACGCATGAGGAGTACTCCAAAGCGACCGGTCTGGAATGCCTGTTTGGCTGGCTGTATCTGATGGGTCGGCTGGAACGGCTCAATACACTTTTTTCGCTGACGATGGAGGACGAAGATGCCGTTTGACGCCATATTTTTAAGCGCGGTGACGCGCGAGCTTTCGGCGCAGCTGCTTGGCTGTCGGGTGGACAAGGTGCAGCAGCCGTCGCGTGACACCCTGATTCTGAGCATGCGCAGCACGGGCTATTCTGCGCGGCTGCTGCTGTCGGCCTCGGGCAATCACCCGCGAATCCATCTGACCGAGGTTGCAATGGAAAATCCGGCGCAGCCGCCCATGTTCTGTATGCTTCTGCGCAAGCACCTGACCGGCGGGCGGCTGGCCGCCATCCAGCAGCCCCCGCGTGAGCGTCTGGTCGAGCTTTGCTTTGACTGCACCGATGAGATGGGCGAGGCCGTGCAGAAGCGGCTTGTGCTGGAACTGATGGGACGCAACTCCAATCTCATCCTGCTGGGGTCTGACGGGCGGATCATCGACTGTATGCGCCGCGTCGATTTTGAAATGTCCGAGCAGCGGCAGGTCATGGCGGGGCTTTACTATCACCTGCCGCCAGCACAGGGGAAGCTTGACCCCATGCAGACCGGAGAACAGACGATTCTTGCCATGCTGGACGATGTCCGCACGCCGCGGATGCTGGACAGATGGCTGCTTGACAGCTTCGGCGGCATTTCGCCGCTGCTGTGTCGGGAGCTTTCGCACCGGCTGCTTGGAAGTGTCGAGGCAGATCTTTCCGAGCTGGACGATGCTGCGCGCACCGCGCTTGCCTCTGGGCTTTGCCGCGCGTTTCAGGCGCTTTCCTGTGCGGATACGCCGACGCTTCTGCTGCGTGACGGCCAGCCAAAGGATTTTTCCTGTGTGCCGATCACGCAGTATGGTGCGTACTGGCAGAGTGAGCAGCCGGAGAGCTTTTCGCGTCTGCTTGACCGGTTTTATGCCGAGCGCGACCGCGATGAGCGCATCCGGCAGAAGACGCAGGCGCTGCGCAAGACGCTGACCAATCTCATCCACCGGACGTCACGCAAGCTTGAGGCGCAGCGTGTGGAGCTGACTGCGACGTATGACCGTGAGCGGCTTCGCCAGCTGGGCGACATCGTCACGGCAAACCTGTATGCCATCCGGCGGGGACAGAGTTTGCTTGTGGCCGAGGATTTTTACGATCCCGAGATGAAGCCTGTGGAGATCGCGCTGAATGTGTCGCTTTCGCCGCAGCAGAACGCGGCAAAATTCTATAAGGATTATCAAAAGGCGAAAAATGCCGAAAAAATTCTGACCGAGCAGATCGAAAACGGCGAACGGGAGCTGGACTATCTGGCAAGCGTGCTGGACGCGCTTTCGCGTGCCGAGGGCGAGCGCGACATTCAGGAAATCCGCGCCGAGCTGGAGCAGGGACGCTATCTGCGCCAGACGGACGGGAAAAAGCGCATGAAGAGCGCACCGCAAAAGCCCATGCAGTTCCGTTCCAGCGCCGGCATTCCCATTCTGGTGGGGCGCAACAACCGGCAGAACGACCTGCTTACGACAAAGGAGGCGCGTAAAAACGACCTCTGGCTGCACGTGCAGAAGATACACGGGAGTCACGTGATTCTGCTGACCGGCGGCGCAGAGCCGGATGATCAGAGCGTGACCGAGGCGGCGCAGCTGGCCGCGTGGTACTCTCAGGCGCGCGAGGGACAGAACGTGGCCGTCGATGTGACGGCGGTGAAGAACGTTAAAAAACCGGCGGGCAGCAAGCCCGGCATGGTGGTCTATTACACATACCGCACGGTCTATGTTTCGCCGGAGGCGGAGCTGGCAGAGCGGTTGAGGGAGTGAAGAAAATGCAGGAGCAAACGCGGCACTATGCCTTCTTCCAGAATACGGCGTGCGAGTTTTTTCCATGCCACAAAACGGCGCATCCTGAGGACTTTAACTGCCTGTTCTGCTATTGCCCGCTTTACACACTGGGCAAACGCTGCGGCGGCGGATTCTGCTACACCGAAAACGACGTCAAGGACTGCTCTGGCTGTCTGCTTCCGCATCGGCGCGAGAGCTATGATACGATCGTTTCGCGCTTTGGCGAGCTGGTCGAGCGGATGCATCAGCTTGAGGGCGGGGAATAAGCCGCTGCGTTCCAGACATACTGTTCATGAGGTGATCTCATGAAGAAAAATGTACCGCCGGATGCGGCGCATGAGCTGCGCGACCCCGAAATTCCGGTTGTGCGCGGCGCGGCGTCGGATTCCGGCGACACACAGCGCATGGGCGTGAGCAACGCACCGCAGCAGGGACACAATTAGCCGTTTTGTGTCATAAGATGTCATACCCGCCCGTTGCGGGTGGGTATGATCTTATGGAGGTACGGACTTATGTGTAATTCCTGTGGCTTTTTCGGCGGCATTACGTTCCCGAGCTTTGTCGGGCAGTCGTGCTGCAATCCCTGCTGTCAGAGCAGCGGGAGTGTCGGCGGCGTGACGAGCGAGAACAGCAAAAAATGCTGCTTCTGCTTTGACTGCGAAAGCTGCGGCAGCGGGAGTACGGGCGGCAGCGGAAGCGGCTCCGGCACGACCGGCTGCGGCTGTAAGCGCTGCGCAGTTACTTCCGGCATCGGCTGCAACTGCGGCTGAGGAACGCGCAAGAGCAGCGCGGGCAGGGGAGCGTCAATACGGAAGAAACAGCATCCCCGCCA
>CAZPYW010000182.1:0-1839 GCA_964590095.1 uncultured Oscillospiraceae bacterium
AAGCCGTCTGCCGCGCTGCGGCAGACGGCTTTTGTGATTCAGGTGTCGGGCGCATCCTGAAATGCTCCATTCAGGCAGTCCTCCAGCCGCACACCGATGACCGGCGTATAGACGTCGTCCAACACGCCCGCGCAAAGCGCGCCAAGCGTCTGCGGCGCAGCAACCAGCGCCAGCTTTTTTGTCCGCGGCAGGCGCTTGATAAACGCTTCCAGCCGCGCCGCGTCCGCGCGGCTCGGCGCGCGCCAGAGCGCGGCCAGCTCCTGCGCCGGATGGCTGCGCGTATAGCGCGCACAGGCGCTCAGGCGCTCGACATGCTCATGCATCCTGCGGCAGAGATATCTTGCAAGACCGGTATACAAACTGCCGTCGCGGCAGCGCAGCATATAGACGTAATACATGCTCACGCGCGCGCAGCCAGCGCGTTGGCAATGGCCGCAAAGGCCGGAATATCCAGCGTTTCGGCGCGCACCGTGGGCGAAATGCCGCACGCCTCCAGCACCTCGGTCAGCTCCTGTCGGCTCTGATCGGAAAAACCGGACGAGAGAGAATTGAGCAGCGTTTTGCGCCGCTGCGCAAACCCTGCGCGAACCACGCGGAAAAACAGCTTCTCATCCGTGAGTGCACACGGCGGCGCAGTACGCGTGCGCAGCTGTAACACGGCAGAGGTGACCTTGGGCTGCGGGATGAAGCACGAGGCAGGCACGTCAAACAGCAGCTTTGGCTCGGCATAATACTGGCAGAAGACTGTAAACGCGCTGTAATCCGCGCTTCCTGCTGCGGCGCAGATGCGCTGCGCCACCTCTTTTTGTACCATGACCGTCACCGCGGAGAAGCTCCTGCTCTCAAGCAGCGCAGCCAGGACGGGCGAGGTGATATAGTACGGCAGATTGGCGCACGCCATCGGCCGCAGGCCGTCAAAGCGCTCGCGCACCAGTGCGGGAATATCGGTTTTCAGGATGTCCTGAAACAGGATCGTCAGATTCTCTCTCCCCGCCATCGTCTCATCCAGCACGGGGCGCAGTGTGGTGTCCACCTCGACCGCAACCACGCGCCCTGCGCGCGCGCAGAGCTGCTCGGTCAGCGGGCCGATCCCGGGGCCGACCTCAAGCACGCCGCACGTCTCATCGATGCCGGATGCCTCGACGATCTGACGCGGCACCCAGCCTTGCGTCAGAAAATTCTGTCCCTTTGCCTTGGAAAAATGAAAGCCATGGCGCGCAAGAAGCGCCTTGATCTCAACAATATTGCATAAATCCATAAAACGACCGCCTTTCGCTTGCTTTATTCTAACAAACGAAAGGCGGCTTTTCAACCGTTCATTTATTTGCAGCCCGCGCAGGCGCATTTTGCGCGCAGCATTGCTATTTTTCCTCCGGCAGATGCTCGGTTGGCCGGATGCCAACCGTCTTCACCTCGGGCTGTGCGTACAGCGTCACGTGCTGCGCACCCCACTGCATACATGCACTGTACGTATCGGCGCCCATGTAGATGTCCACCACGTATGGGTTTTCCAGCATGTTCGTGCCGGTGTCCTCGGCATAAAAATCCCCGACCAGCGTGCCGTCGTCCAGGAACATCCACACGTGCGTGCCAAAGGGAATGACATAGGGATTCACCGCCAGCGTCCGGTCAATGGTCGTCTGTACGCCGGTTGCCGTTGTGCCGGTCACACAGTAGGCAGTTGCGATAAAGGTGTCGATCAGCTCCAGCCCGTCCGGAATATCCTGTCCGGCCTTTGGTACGGCAACCACGCGTCCGGTATCTGCGCTGCTCTGCGGCAGCGGCGTCGGGAGCGTCGTCATCGTCTTTTCCGCCGTGCTTACGCCGATATTCTCTTCA
>CAZPYW010000182.1:1939-3182 GCA_964590095.1 uncultured Oscillospiraceae bacterium
GCCGCTCCGGCGGCGGCAGGCTCCTGCTGCGGCACATCGCTCATCCACACCACCTGTGTCAGCGGCAAAACCCGCGCGGTATCGTCCGAATCGCTTTGCGCCGTCCCTGTGTTCTGCTTGCCAGTGTGGACGCCGGACTGTACGGCAGAATGCCGCACCGCCTTGGGTGTCTGCGGCCTTGCCGCCGCGCCAAGCAGCAGCGAGCACATCAAAAACAGCGCCGCCATCAGCGCAAGCGCGCGTGCGCGTCTGGCTTGTGCCATATGGGTCATGGCTCCTCCTTTTCAGACTCCCTGTGCGCGAAATGACAGCGCGCCGGAGTCGATTTCATTTTAATTACGAATTGTTACAATTTTGCCATATATTCAGCATTATATCATTTTTATTCAAAAAGTCAAGTTTTAGTTTTAATTCTCGTAAATATCGCGACTTATTTCGATATTTTAATCACGCATTATGTAAATAATGGTAAGTTTTTGTGGAAGCATCCGGTATTTTGTCAGCCATTTCTCCGCATAATAGTTACAAAATAATAAAATTAGTTTCGCAATAATTAAAAATTGACAATTCCCAAAAAACGTGCTATATTGTGCGGTAGAAAATGCATTGAAGAAGTCACGATGCTGCGTACCGGCGCGTCAGAGAGGGGCTTGTCTGGTGAAAAAGTCCCAGTGTGCGGCACAGCATTACCCCTTCCGAGCGGCGCTGCCGAACTGAAGTAAGCGGCGACGGGATCCTCCCGTTATCGAGGCCAAAAGCGGCAGGCACACGTCTGCAAGCAGGGTGGAACCGTGGAGCGTTGATCTGCTTCACCCCTGAATTTTTCTCAGGGGTGGAGCAGTTTTGTTTTGCCCCAACATCATAAGGAGGCAACCATCATGTCTGAAAACAACGAATTTTCCTTTGAAAATGAGCAGTACCGCAAAACCTACTGGCACACCTGCTCGCACGTGCTGGCACAGGCCGTCAAGCGCCTGCACCCCGAGGTCAAGCTGGCCATCGGCCCGTCGATCGACAACGGCTTCTACTATGACTTTGACGCGCCGTTTGCCTTTACGCCCGAGATCATGGAAGAGCTCGAGGCCGAAATGCGCAAGATCTGCAAGGAGAAGCTGAAGCTTGAGCGCTTTGAGCTGCCGCGCGAGGAAGCCATCAAGTTCATGGAGGACAAGGGTGAGCCGTATAAGGTCGAGCTGATCAACGATCTGCCCGCCGACGCACACATCTCCTTCTACACCCAGGG
>CAZPYW010000183.1:0-3163 GCA_964590095.1 uncultured Oscillospiraceae bacterium
TGCGAAAAACCGGCAGGACGTGCGTCCTGCCGGTTTGGGATTATTCCTGATTTCAGGCCAACATGGGCTTATTTGAACCGGATGCGCTTACTGTCTGTTCTTCATCATGGCACGCATACGCGCCGAGTGATCCAGAATGCGCTTGCGCATACGCAGCGACTTGGGCGTGACCTCAAGCAGCTCGTCATCGGCCAGATATTCCAGACACTGCTCCAGCGAGAGGACTCTGGGCGGCGCAAGACGGATGGCGTCGTCACTGCCTGCGGCGCGCATATTGGTCAGCTGCTTGCGCTTGCAGACGTTGACGGACATGTCCTCATTGCGGTTGCAGATGCCGACGATCATGCCCGCGTACACGTCGGTGCCCGGGGCGATGAACAGCGTGCCGCGATCCTGTACGCCGCCAAGACCATAGGCACAGGCCTCACCGGTCTCAAACGCGACCAGCGAGCCGGTCAGACGGCGCTCGATCTCGCCCTTGACGGGGGCATAAGAATCCAGAACGGAGGCCATGATGCCCTCACCGCGGGTGTCGGTCAAAAATTCGTTGCGATAGCCAAACAGGCCGCGCGTGGGAACCATAAATTCCAGACGCATCCGGCTTCCCACCGGCGTCATGGAGATCAGCTCACCCTTGCGCTGTGAGATCTTATCGATCACCGAGCCGACGGAATTTTCCGGCACGTCTGCGACCATGCGCTCGATCGGCTCGCTGAGCTTGCCGTCGATCTCCTTGTACAGCACGTGCGGCGTGGAGACCTGGAACTCATAGCCTTCGCGGCGCATCGTTTCGATCAGAATGGACAGGTGCATCTCACCGCGGCCGGCCACGTTGAATGCGTCGGTGCCAACCTCGCTGACGTGCAGCGAAACGTCCTTGAGCAGCTCGCGGTTCAGGCGGTCGCGCAGATTGCGGGAGGTGACGTACTTGCCCTCACGTCCGGCAAAGGGCGAGTCGTTGATCGAGAAGGTCATCTCAATGGTGGGGTCAGAGATCTTGACAAACGGCAGAGGCTCGGGCATATCGGGCGCGCAGATGGTGCGGCCGATGGTAATGTCGGAAATACCGGAGAAGGCGACGATCTCACCTGCGGAGGCCTCCTGAATGGGGCTGCGGCCAAGGCCGGTGAACTCATACAGGGCGACGATCTTGGCCTTCTGCTTCTGCGACGGGTCGTGATAGTCGGTGACCAGCACCTCCTGATTCTGGCGGATGGTGCCGCGCTCAACACGGCCGATGCCGATCCGGCCGACGAACTCGTTGTAGTCGATAGACGAGACCAGCAGCTGGAGCGAGCCTTCGTCGCTGCCCGTGGGGGGATCGATATAGCTGACGATGGTTTCAAACAGCGGCGTCAGATCCGTTCCCAGATCGTCGGGACCATAGGAGGACGTGCCCTGCCGTGCAGAGCAGAAGATGGTCGGGGAGTCAAACTGCTCCTCGGTGGCGTTCAGATCAAGCAGAAGCTCAAGCACCTCGTCCATGACCTCGTGTACGCGTGCGTCGGGGCGGTCGACCTTATTGACAACAACGATGACCTTGTGACCCAGCTCAAGCGCCTTTTGCAGCACGAAGCGCGTCTGCGGCATGGGACCCTCGGCTGCATCGACCAGCAGCAGAACGCCATCCACCATCTTGAGGATACGTTCAACCTCACCGGAGAAGTCGGCGTGACCCGGGGTGTCAACGATGTTGATCTTATAATCTTTATAATGTACGGCCGTATTTTTGGCCAGAATGGTGATGCCGCGCTCGCGCTCAAGGTCGCCGGAGTCCATCACGCGGTCGGTGACGACCTGATTCTCGCGGTAAACACCGCCCTGCTTCAGCATCTGGTCGACCAGCGTGGTCTTGCCGTGGTCAACGTGGGCGATAATGGCAATATTACGAAGTTTATCCTGGGTCATACAACGAGCCCCTTTCGTTTACACAGATTCTCAACAAACATATATTCTACCACATTCGACCACCGATTACAAGCAAAACATACATTTTCTTCCGCTGCGATTGCAAAAAATGTTTGTGGAATCGGCACAGGAAGGGAAGTGCCCCGACTGTCGCATGGAAATCGGAAAACCGACATCCGCGCTTTTGCCTGGCGTTTCCTGTGCAGACCGGAAATGCAGCTGCTCAGTTCACCACGTTGACCGGCGTGCCGGACAAAAATGCGCGCACATTCTCAACCGTTGCATCCATGATGCGCTGGCGGCTTTCCAGCGCGCCCCACGAAATATGCGGCGTGATGATACAGTTTTTCGCCGTGAGCAGCGGGTTATCGGGACGGATGGGCTCGGTCGAAACGACGTCGACGGCCGCGCCCGCGAGCTTGCCGCAGTTCAGTGCATCGGCAAGCGCCTGTTCATCGACCAGCTGGCCGCGCGCGTTGTTAATAAGCATCGCGCCGTCCTTCATCTGTGCGATCGTCTCCCGCCCGATCAGCCCTGTATTTTCCGGTGTCAGATTGCAGTGCAGCGACACCACGTCAGACTGCGCAAGCAGCGCATCCAGCGTAACGTATGTGCCGATCTCGCGCCCGCTGTCGTTTGGATACGGGTCACAGGCCAGTACGCGCATCCCAAGCGCCCGCGCCACACGCCCCTCGGCCTGGCCGATCCGGCCAAAGCCGATGATGCCGATGGTCTTGCCCGCAAGCTCGACCAGGGGATAGTCCCAATAGCACCAGTCGGCGCTTTTTGCCCAGCTGCCGTCATGGACACTCTGGCTGTGGTGGCCGATGTGGTGGCACAGCTCCAGCAGCAGCGCAATGGAAAACTGGCTGACCGATGCAGTTCCATAGGTGGGGACGTTGCAGACGGGGATGCCGCGTTCGCGCGCGCACGCGCAGTCGATCACGTTATAGCCGGTGGCCAGAACGGCGATCATGCGCAGGTTGGGACAGGCGAGAATGGTCTGGCGGGAAAGGGGCGTCTTGTTGGTGATGACGATCTCGGCTGTGCCGATGCGCTGCGCAATCAGCGCCGCGTCTGCGCAGTCGGTGCGGTCATAGACCGTCAGCTCGCCCAGCGCGGAAAGTCCGTCCCAGCTGAGGTCGCCCGGGTTTTCGGCATAGCCGTCAAGCACAACCAGTTTCATATCGATACTCCTTTGTCGGTTTTTGTGTCAGTCCCTGGTTTTCAAATAGCAGATGAAACATGCAAATGC
>CAZPYW010000184.1:0-3108 GCA_964590095.1 uncultured Oscillospiraceae bacterium
GGTTTGGCCAAACCATAAATTACAGAGAAATATACGCATCCAGTCCCTTGGGCTGATCGGGATTGCCGCCGAGCGACACGGACTTGAGCAGCGCCGTCATCTGTGCAAGGTAGATAAACGGGATGCCCCACGCGGCAAAGTCGTCAATGTTCTTGATCTGAATATGCGCCGTTGCGCCGTAGAGATTTTCGCTCTGCGCCGACACCGTTACAACCGGCCCGCCGTGCGAAAGCACGTCTCGAACCATTGCGCTCTGCAAGGCTTCCTCATCCGGACGAAGCAGGACAAGCGTCAGCGTCTTGTCTCCGCTGATAACGATCGGGCCATGACGATAGTCCAGCAGGTGGAAATAACGACCGGTCAGCATACAGATTTCGGTAAAGGCCAGCGCGCCCTCTTCCGCGATGCCGCAGACGGGGCCATCGGCCAGCACAACGGCGTTGTTCCAGTCCATCGCGGCCAGCTTCTCCAGCGTCGGGCGGTACTCGTTCTGGAATGCGCGGTTGCCGTCAGCGGCGGCGCGGACACTGCTGCAAAGCTTTTCGTCATGGGCGTAGTTCGCGGCAAGCAGAAGCATACCTGCGTAGAGATTGGTAACGGTTCGGGTCTGGCAGACGCTGTTATCGTGCGCCCACGGCAGACACAAGTCCAGCTCGCTCATCGGCGTAATGTCGTTGTCGGCTTCCGCGTTGATTGAAATGATGGGACAGCCAAGCGCTTCTTTGATCTTCTGCGCTGCCCAGACCATTTCTGACGTGCGGCCGGAGCGCGAGAGCATGAGAACGATGCTGTCACGAACGGCTTCCTGCCAGAACGCAGGGTCTGCAATATAATCGCCCGCAGGGATGGCGCTTGCCGCGGTATCGGGATAGGACGAGAATACCGCTGCCGCACTTCTGGCGAGCATATAGCTTGAGCCGCAGCCAAGAATCGCAAATTTACGCTGTGTGTGCGTCTTGAAGAACGCATCAATCTCGGCAGTCTTCTCGGCAAAATACGTACAGGTTTTATCGAGTGCCACAGGCGTATCCATAATTTCAGTCTCAGTTAAAAACATAAGCAACCTTCCTTTTCATGTATTGTATTTCTGTTCTGCCAGCAGTACAGCTCCTTCCAGCGCGGATCGTCTTGGCGCGAGAAGCCTGCAATGCAGAGCAGCAACTTCCTTTTTAAGCGGTTTTAAGATCAGATCGCCGGTCTGGAACAGGCCGCCGGAATACGAAACCGGCGTGCCATCCGGCAACTCAAGCTGCTGTTTCAGCGCACCGGCCATCTGTGCCAGCTCCCTTGCTGCACGGTCGTACAGGCGGAGAACGCACACGTCTTCTGCCAGCGCAGCCTGCGCTGCAAGACGCTGGAACGAAGCAACCTTGTCCCGATAAGGCGCATATTCTTTGATCACAAGGTCAATGAAATCCAAATCCTGCCCAAGCGCCAGCTCGCGCCGCACGATCTCATACAAAGCGCCCCTTGGAAGCCGACCATCTGCCTGCTTACTGAAAACAGACATTGCCTCGCGGCCAAGCCAGTAGCAGGAACCTTCGTCCCCAAAAAACTCATTCCAGCCGCCGCAGCGCGCTGTTTTGCCAACCGCGTTTTTGGCAAAGGCAATGGATCCGGTTCCGGCAACCAGATGGATTCCTGCGCCGCATTCCAGCGCACCCGCCCAGCCTACTTCTACATCGTTGACGATGTGAACCGGAATCGGTGCAAGCGCTGCTTGCAGCTTTTCGGTAAGCACGGCGTCCTGTCGCGCATCCTCGCCATAACAGGGCAATCCGACGCAGCACCCGAAGCATTCTGACCTTGCCGCCGAAGCCTGCCGCAGAAGATCGTCCACGCCCTGCACGATAACGGAAATCGCACCGTCTACGCCAAGCATCTGATAGGAGCAGCCGCTTCCGGTAATGACCGTTACCGGCGGCTCGTTTGCTCGGGCAAGCGCAATGGCTGTCTTTGTGCCGCCGCCATCGACGCCTATGTAGTATTGTTTCATGCCATACCTCCATTCCAGCTGAAGATGATGTGCTTTCTTGGTTATAGTGTACAGAAATAGTCTTTTTCTGTCCAGCGTTTTTGAAATTTAGAACAAATTCGTTAGTTGTATCTTCTTTTTTTGGATACAACTGCGGCAGTTGTATCTAAATTGGGACGTTTGAAGAAAAAATCTATCATTTTTTGCGGAAGTGTGCTAAAATGTTTCTACCGAGCCAGATGAGGAGGCTTCTGTATGGCTAACAATGCGCTTTATGTTTCCATATATCAGGAAATTCTGCGCGACATTCAGAACGGAAAGTATATGGAAAACGAGCCGCTTCCCAGCGAAGAAAGCCTATGCCGCATCTATAACGTCAGCCGCACGACTGTACATAAGGCGCTCAATATGCTGAAAGATACAGACGCGGTCTACTCCGTGCAGGGCAACGGTGTCTACGTCAAACCGCATATGTATGCCCAGCCGCTGTCAGCATTCTATTCCTTTACCGACACGCTGAAAAGCATTAACATTCTGATTCAAAATGAGATCATCGCCTGTGAGCTGATTCCGGCTGACCGTTCGCTGGCTTCCGCGACTGGTTATCCAGTCGGTACCCTGTTTCACAAGCTCGTTCGCCTGCGTTCGGCAAAAGAGTATCCTCTGATGATTGAAACGACTTACCTGCCACAGAGCCGCTTTATGAGTCTGGATACGAACATCCTCTCAAATGGCTCTCTTTATGACTTTCTGCGGGCGCGGTACGGTTTTCGCGCAGAGCGCGTCAGCGAGACCTTCCGTCCGGTAATCCCGCGTCCGGAGGAACGAAAGCTGCTCTGTATCACAGCGAATACGCCGTGTATGCTTCTTGAGAGATTCAGCTATGAGGAATCCAGATTGATCGAATATACGAAATCTGTTGTTCGTGGAGATAAATACACGTTTCAGGTGGAACTGAAAAACACAGCAGACGATATATAAAAATTGTGACGGCCAGAGGCGTAATGCCTCTGGCCGTCATGATAATTCCGCAAAGCAATCCGGTCTTGCCACTGCCGTAAATCCAGCCGCGCCAGTGATGACCACGCCGTTTGCGCCGCCGCTGCAATGAACGATCAGCCAGTTTCCATCGG
>CAZPYW010000185.1:0-1150 GCA_964590095.1 uncultured Oscillospiraceae bacterium
GGCGCGCAATACGTTCACGTACAGCAATCTGGCTGACGCGGAAAGCAGGCAAACGGCGCAGCAGCTGCTGCGCAGTCAGGGCGTCGGGGAGGAGAGTCTCGAGCGCTTTTTGAGCAGGTCGACGCCTTCAACGCAGTTCCCTATGCGGGTCTGGTAGAAAGCGGCTGGAAGAAGGCGCTTGCGCCGTTTTTTGCTTACGACGACGCGGCGGGCTTTTCCCATCTGGATCGGCAGCAGACCGATGAACGAGTCGGATGCAGAGCGGCCGCATTCCTGCTTATGCGTGATGTCATTGCGTTCGCGGAGCCGGAGTCTGGGTCAGTATCGGCAGACAGGAAGGACGAAATGCAGACGCAGCGGCTTTTTTCGCAGCGGGAGCAGGAGAACTATGACCGCCTGTATGCGGATATTGCGTACCATGGCGGCGAAACAGCAGAGGAATTGGCCGCACAGCTGACAGAATATTGGCAGCAGGCGGGCATTACATTCCCGAGCGGAGAGATTCAGCTTGTGACGGCGTACGGTGTGGCATCGGACATATTTCAGAATTTTCACACCGCCGTTGCGGTCAACGCGGAAGACGGCGTCTGGCTGATTGAAAAGGCCGACCCCATTCATCCGTTTCAGCTTTCGCATTTTGCAACGCAGGAACAGCTGCTCTCTTACATGAAGCACCGCGTGCGCGAGGCAAAGTGTGCGGCTGTTTTTTCAAATGACACCTGCCTCTGGACGAAATAATGCGCCGCGCGGCAGCGCGCGACATCGGATAAATGATAAATAGGGGGAAAACATATGTATCTTACGGCAGTATTAGCAACGCTTGCCGCCTGGTTTCTCGGGCTGCTGATCGATGCAAATCTGGATTTTGGTCCGACGGGCTTTCTTTGCCTCAGAGTGCTCTTTCCCATTCTGGCGATGGGGCTGTGCGTGCTGCGCGCAATCAGCCGCAAAGACCCGAAGTGAGCCCCAACAGGAAATCTGCCGCCGCGCGACAGCCGTTGTCTGCGACTGTAGCTGTATGGACATTGTGTCTGCAGCAATCTGTTTTCTATAAATCCAATAGCACCGTCAGTTGCTTGCATACTGCAAGTGGCTGACGGTTTTTCTGTTAGAGGCAAAAAGCATCCGTACCGGTTTCGGTACGGATGCA
>CAZPYW010000185.1:1250-3107 GCA_964590095.1 uncultured Oscillospiraceae bacterium
GCAACATCGTTGACATTCGTGCCGGTCGGGCCGGTGAAAATCAGACCGTCAACGGCAGCAAGTGCGTGGTAGGCGTCATTTTCATGCAGGACAGCGTCAATGTCAATGCCGCGAGCGGACAGCGCCGCCTGCGTCTCGCCGTCGACATAGCCGCCGGCTGCATCGGTCGGGCCGTCGGTGCCATCCGAGCCGACAGAGAAGACGGCGGCGCCGTGCATACCGGCGATGCCGGCCGCGGCAGCCAGCGCAAGCTCCTGATTGCGCCCGCCAAGACCGTGTCCGGTCAGATGCACGACCGTTTCACCGCCCGCGATCAGAGCAAGCGGCTGTGTCGTGTCCTGGTGCGTGCGCGCCAGACCGGCAAGCCAGCGTCCGGCCTCGCGCGCCTCACAGTCAAGACGGTCGGTCAGAAGCTGCGGCGCATAGCCAAGTGCCTGCGCGGCCTCGGCCGCGGCGGTGCAGAGCTGACGGACGCTTCCGGTGATGCGCGTCTGGACATTGGAAAGCGTTTTGGGCGTTTCCTGCGCCAGCAGTGCGCGCGTCTGTTCATCCAGACGAAGCTGATAGCGCGCCGCGATCTCCTGCGCCTGCGCGCAGGTGCTGGAGTCGGGATAGGCAGGGCCCGAGGCGATCATATCCAGCGGGTCACCCAGCACATCAGAAAGGACGACCGTGTAGACGTGCGCAGGGGCGCAGGCCAGCGCGAAGCGCCCGCCCTTGACGGCAGAAAGACGCTTGCGGATGGTGTTGATCTCGGTGATGTCCGCGCCGCAGGCGAGCAGCTGCTGCGTGACACCCTGAAGCGTGGAGAGCGGGACAAGCGGCTTTTCAAACAGTGCCGAGCCGCCGCCCGAGAGCAGGAACAAAACGGCGTCGTTTTCGCCAAGCCCCGCGACCAGATCGAGTGCCGCCTGTGTGCCGCGCAGGGCGTTTTCATCCGGTACGGGATGCCCGCCCTCATAGCAGCAGACGTTTGGAATCTCGCCCTGTACGTGGTCATATTTTGTCACGCACACGCCGCTGTGCAGGCGCGCGCCCAGAACCTGCGCGGCACAGGCCGCCATTTGCCACGCGGCCTTGCCTGCGGCGACCAGAACCAGCTTTCCCGCCGGAAAAGTCCAGCCATTAAGCGCCTTTTTTACGGCCTCATCGGGGAGGGCGCTTTGAATTGCGGCGCGAAGGATCGTATCTGCATCCTGACGTAGTGTCATAAGAAAGTCCTTTCTGCGGCGTTAGGCGGCCGCGTGGATTATTCCAGCTCAAATGCGCCGGTGTACAGCTGATAATAGGTGCCCTTTTGTGCAATCAGATCGTCGTGTGTGCCGCGCTCAATGATGCGGCCGTGGTCAAGCACCATGATGGCGTCGCTGTCCTGTACGGTGGACAGGCGGTGCGCGATGACAAAGACTGTGCGTCCCTTCATCAGCGCGTCCATGCCGCGCTGGACAAGCAGCTCGGTGCGCGTATCAATGGAGCTGGTCGCCTCGTCCAGAATCATGACGGGCGGGTCTGCCACGGCTGCGCGCGCGATGGAAAGCAGCTGGCGCTGTCCCTGTGAAAGATTTGCGCCGTTTGCGCTGAGCATCGTCTGATAGCCCTCGGGAAGACGCGTGATGAAATCATGCGCGTTTGCAAGTTTTGCCGCCGCAATGCACTCGTCATCCGTTGCATCCAGCTTGCCATAGCGGATATTATCCATAACCGTGCCGGTAAACAGGTTTACATCCTGCAAGACAATACCAAGCGAGTGGCGCAGATCGGACTTTTTGATGTGATTGATGTTGATGCCGTCATAGCGGATCTTGCCGTCGGCAATGTCATAGAAGCGGTTGATCAGATTGGTGATGGTCGTCTTGC
>CAZPYW010000186.1:0-3081 GCA_964590095.1 uncultured Oscillospiraceae bacterium
GCCTGCGGCTGACAGCTCCCTTTACACAAGGGAGCCTTCGCACGCGCTGCGTGCGTTTTTTGCGCCCGTTGGGCGCAGCTTTTCAACGTGAAACGCTGAAAAAGCAATGCCGCACGCGCTGCGTGCGGCATGTGCCTGGCTGTTTATTTTGCTGCCATATCCCAGACGATCTGCGTCAAAAGCTCTACGACCTTTTCCATGTCGTCGGCGGGGATATACTCAAATCTGCCGTGGTAGTTTTCGCCGCCTGTGCAGAGGTTGGGGCAGGGAAGCCCCTCATACGAAAGGCGCGCGCCGTCGGTGCCGCCGCGGATGGGCGAAACGTTCGGCTGAATGCCGCATTTCACCATGGCGGCCTTGGCGTCCTCGATCAGGAACATGCAGTCCTTCAGCTGCTCCTTCATGTTGTAATAGCTGTCGTGCATCGTCAGAACGACGGTGTCCTCGCCCCAGCGCGCGCACATGACCTGTGCGGCCTTTTGCATACAGCGCTTGCGCGTTTCAAATTTCTCGCGGTCATGGTCGCGAATGATGTATTTCAGGCGTGCATGCTCCACGCTGCCGGACATGTCGGTCAGGTGGAAGAAGCCCTCATAGCCCTCGGTGTGCTCGGGCGTTTCCAGCGCGGGCAGACATGCGTGGAAGTCCATTGCCATCCGCATGGCGCTTTTCATTTTATCCTTTGCATCGCCCGGGTGGACGCTGCGGCCGTAAAAGTCCACTACGGCAGAGGCTGCGTTGAAATTCTCATATTCCAGCTCGCCCAGACGGCCGCCGTCAACGGTATAGGCATAGTCCGCGCCAAAGCCCTTTACGTCAAACCGATCAGCACCGCGCCCGATCTCCTCATCCGGCGTAAAGCCGATGCGGACGGTGCCGTGCGGACGGTCGGATTTCAAAAGTGCCTCTGCCGCCGACAGGATTTCGGCCACGCCGGCCTTGTCGTCCGCGCCAAGCAGCGTGGTGCCGTCGGTTACGATCAGGCGCTTGCCCACGTGCAGACGCAGCGAGGGAAAATCAGCGGGTGAGAGGGTGATGCCCTCGGCTTCGTTCAAAAGCACGTCGCCGCCGTCATAGGGCGCGGTGATGCGCGGGCGGATATTTGCGCCGGAGGCGTCGGGCGAGGTGTCCATGTGCGCGATCAGACCGAGCACAGGAAGCGGCTTGTCGGTGTTGGCCGGAACGGTGGCGTAAACGTAGCCATGCTCGTCCATGTGCGCGTCGGAAAGGCCAAGCTCCTGCATCTGGCGCACCAGCTCTGCGCCGAGCAGCTTCTGCCCCGCAGTGGAGGGACAGCTTTCAGAGGCTTCGTCCGAGGTCGTTTCAAATGAAACCAGCTTTAAAAAACGGTCGATAACGGTCATATCGGGTTCTCCTTATCAGTTTTTGTGGTCAAGGATCGTTGTACGTAGTATAGCGCATTTTCCGTGCGCTGTCATCCCTGCGCGTTATTTTTTCGGATAGGGCTGCTTCCGGCTTGTCCGGCCAAGCAGATAGTCGGTTGAGGTCACATAGAGATCTGCCAGCGCACACAGGTGGTGCAGCGGGAGCGCACGCTTGCCGGTTTCATAGTTGCTGTATACGCGCTGGTCAATGCCAAGCACGGCTGCGACCTCCTTCTGCGTCAGATCATGATCCTCACGCAGGTCACGGAGCTTCAGTTCATTCATGTTGATCACCTGACGGCATCATATCCTACTATCGGGCGATAGTATTGATTTTACTATCGAATAATAGTAAAATAGATCACGGGGTGATCATATGCCGGATTATCAGCAGCTGTATCTGCATCTGTTTCGCGCCGTGACGCGGGCAATCGACGTTCTGGTCAAAGCGCAGCAGGAATGTGAAGAGCTGTATCTCTCTGCCTGCGAGAGCGAGGAGGAAGCAGAGCGCGGCGCGGAGAAATAAAAATTGCCGGACACTGAGGCAGTGTCCGGCAAATGCTGTGCAGCTTACTTGCAGAGATCGGCAGTATCCTGTGCGATCATCAGCTCTTCGTTGGTGGGGATGACCCAGACCTTGACCTTGGAGTCGGGCGTGGAGATGATGACTTCCTCGCCGCGCAGATTGTTCTTCTCGGGGTCGATCTGGATGCCCAGATAGTCCAGCCCGTCGCAGATGGCGGCGCGCATGGAAGCGGAGTTTTCACCGACACCGGCCGTGAAGACCAGGCAGTCAACGCCGCCGAGCGCAGCGGTGTAGGCGCCGATGTACTTCTTGACCTCGTATGCAAACTTCTCAAGCGCCAGCTTGGCAGCTTCGTTGCCCTGTGCGGCGGCTGCGTCAAGATCACGGAAGTCGGAGGAGACACCGTCACTCAGCGCCAGAACGCCGGACTTCTTATTGAGCATGGTCAGGCACTCATCTGCGGACATGCCGTACTTGTTCATGATGAACTGTGCAACGCAGGTGTCGATGTCGCCCGCGCGCGTGCCCATGGGGACACCGGCCAGAGGGGACAGACCCATGGAGGTATCCTGGCACTTGCCGTCCTTGACCGCAGACAGCGACGAGCCGTTGCCCAGATGGCAGACAATGATGCGGTGTGCATTCTCAACGCCGCCCATCAGCTCGATGCAGCGCTTGGAAACAAAGCGGTGCGAGGTGCCGTGGAAACCATAGCGGCGCAGATGATCCTCGGTGTAATACTTGGTGGGGATGGCATAGCGATAGGCCTTGGGCGGCATGGTCATGTGGAACGCAGTGTCAAACACGGCAACCTGGGGCTTGCCGGGCATGGCCTTTTCACAGGCCTCGATGCCCATCAGGTTGGCGGGGTTGTGAAGCGGGCCAAGGGGGATGCACTCACGGATGGTTTCCTTGCACGCCTCGGTCACGATGCAGCTTTCTACAAACTTTTCTGCGCCGTGGAGCACGCGATGGCCGACAGCGTCGATTTCGTCGACGGAGCTGATTACGCCGTCAACCGGATCGACCAGAATGGCCATAACGGCCTCGATGGCCTCTTTGTGCGTGGGCATGGGGATGTCCTTTTCGACCTTCTTGTCGGTGGCGGGAACCTTGTGGGTCAGACGGCCGTCAAGACCGATGCGCTCACAAAGACCCTTGGCGGTGACG
>CAZPYW010000187.1:0-3025 GCA_964590095.1 uncultured Oscillospiraceae bacterium
GCGGCGAAAGGAGTATCATCCATGAAACGAGTCTTTTTATTTGTATTGGATTCCTGCGGTGTCGGTCATGCAAATGACGCCGCCGCCTTTGGCGACGAGGGCGCGAATACGCTCTATTCCTGCTTCCAGTCGCCCGAATTTCAGATGGACAATCTGATCGCGGCAGGTCTGGGCAACATGGACGACCTAGACTATCTGCCGAAGTGCGCCGCGCCCACAGCGGCTGTCGGCCGCCTGCGTGAGCTTTCGCGCGGCAAGGACACCACCATCGGCCACTGGGAGATCTCGGGCGTCGTGTCGGAAAACCCGCTGCCCACCTATCCCAACGGCTTCCCCGAGGAGGTTCTCGAGCCGTTCCGTCAGGCAACCGGCCGCGGCGTGCTCTGCAATCTCCCCTACTCCGGCACCGAGGTCATCAAGGACTATGGCCGCGAGCATATGCAGACCGGCGACCTGATCGTCTACACCTCCGCTGACTCCGTCTTCCAGATCGCTGCACACGAAGACCTTGTCCCGCCCGAACAGCTGTACGCATACTGCCGCGCAGCGCGTGAGATTCTCAAGGGCAAGCACGGTGTTGGCCGCGTGATCGCGCGTCCCTTTGACGGCGAATGGCCATTCCACCGCACCACGCGCCGCCACGATTTCTCGCTTGAGCCGCCGGCGCAGACGCTGCTTGACGCCATCGTCGCAAACGGCAAGGACATGATCGCCATCGGCAAAATCCACGATATCTTTGCCGGCCGCGGCATGACCGATTTTACCTACACCGCGGGCAACACCGACGGTCTGGAAAAGACCATGGCGCTGGCCAGCCGCGACTTTACCGGCCTTTGCTTTGTCAATCTGGTTGATTTCGACATGCTCTATGGTCATCGCCGCGACCCAGACGGCTATGCGCGCGCGCTGCATGAGTTTGACGCATGGCTGCCGCACTTTATGCAGCAGCTGGGCGAGGACGATCTGGTGCTCATCACCGCTGACCACGGCTGTGACCCGCGCTATGTCCAGCACACGGACCATACGCGCGAATGCGTGCCGCTTATCGCGCTGGGCAAACGCGTCAAGCCGGTCAATCTTGGCACGCGTGAGGGCTTCTGCGACATCGCCGCGACGATTGCAGACGTTTTGAACGTCCCGTGTCAGCTCTCGGGCAGCAGCTTTGCCGCCGAGATTCTCTGAGCCGCAAACGAAAGGAGCATTCCATGCAACCTGAACAGCTTGTTCAGCTGGCCATGCAGGCCATGACCCTTGCATATGCGCCCTACTCCGGCTTTCAGGTCGGCGCAGCGCTTCTGGCCGCCGACGGCAGGGTCTACACCGGCTGTAACATTGAAAACGCGGCCTTTGGCCCCACCAACTGCGCCGAGCGCACGGCCATCTTCAAGGCCGTCAGCGAGGGCGTGCGCAGCTTTACCGCCATCGCCGTTGTCGGCGGCAAGGGCGGCGTTGTGACCGATATTTTCCCGCCCTGCGGCGTCTGCCGCCAGGTCATGCAGGAATTCTGCCCGCCGGATTTCATGATCTACATGGGACGCGGCGACGGAAGCTATGAGGCCGCGCGGCTGGACGCGCTGCTCCCCTATGGCTTTCAGGCAGAAAAATACATGAAGTAAACCCAGCTCAAAAGGCCGCCGTATGGCGGCCTTTTTGCGCAGGGAATTGCGGCGGGCAGCGCGTGCTTTTCCGTGTGCTTTTCTGCCCGATTTTCAAATTTGCTGTAAGCTTGCATTTTTCCTGTAAGATTTTCAGGCAAATCCATAGTATATTGCTGAAGGGGGGCGAGCGCTTGACCGAGGATTCCCAGATCATTGCCTTATTCTTTGCGCGCGCGGAGGCTGCAATTGCCGCGCTGTCAGAAAAGTACGGAGCAGACTGCCGCCGCATTGCGGCAAATATCCTGAAAAACACGCTTGACGCAGAGGAATGCGTAAACGACGCGTATCTTGCGGCGTGGAATACCATCCCGCCGCAAAAGCCGGATCCGCTGCGCGCGTATCTGCTTCGTATTGTCCGAAATATTGCAATCACGCGCTATCACGCCAACACCGCCGAAAAGCGCAACAGCTATTATGACGCCGCCTTAGCGGAGCTGGAGGGCTGTCTAGCTTCGTCCGATACCGTAGAAGAGGCAATTGACGCAGACGAGCTGTCCCATCAGATCGACCGCTTCCTTACCGCACTGGACAAGGAGAGCCGAATGCTCTTCGTGCGCCGCTATTGGTACGCAGACAGCATTGAGGCGCTTGCCGCGCGATTTCACCTGCAAAAGAACGCGGTATCCGTCCGTCTTTGGCGCATACGCGAAAAGCTGAAAATTCACTTGCGAAAAGAGGGCTATAGCATATGACAGGTAACACGATTTCTGACGCCATCAGCAAGATCAGCGCCGTATACATTGAAGAAGCCGCAGATGATATCGCGGCCAAAAAATCGCGCACCTCTGCCATGCGCAAATGGGCGGCCGCGGCGGCCTGTCTTTGCATGCTGCTGGCGGCGATTCCGGTCATGCTGCACCGGAGCGCCCCAACAGATTGTGAGCCGTACCAGGTACTGACTGAGGCAGAGGCGATGGCTTACCGGCCGTTTGGTGCTTTGTATCCGGAAGCAATACCTGCGGGCTATGCGCTGGAGGAGAACACAGTCGGGCTGTATGACGGGCGCGTTTTGAAGGCTGTTTATTGTAACGAAAGCACGGGCGATGTCCTGACGATCACGATTGCAGATAACGCGTATTTTGGCGACGTCGCACAAAACACGGTGCTGGCGGACAGCAGCGGCGGCACAAGACTTTATGTCCAAAGCGGCAGCTATCTGGCCGCATATTCCTCCAGCACGCGGAATATTGCAGAGATTAAAGACTTTGATGAAATGGTGCGCTCAGCCCCTGCCTTTCAGTCAGCCGCGCGCAGCAGGCAGAACTGAGTTTGTTTGGGAGCTTATGCCGCGCGAGGCGCGTGCGGGGAGCGCTTCAACCCCTTTTTCTTTCCCGTGTGGGAAAGAAAAAGTCGTTGACGGTAAAAAG
>CAZPYW010000188.1:0-2882 GCA_964590095.1 uncultured Oscillospiraceae bacterium
GCTACGGCAGTAGCAAATCTGTAGGAGCGCATCTCTCCAACGTGAAACGTTGAAACAAGGCCGCCGCACGCGCAGCGTGCAATAAAAAGGCCCCACCCAATCGGGTGGGGCCTTTGGAATCAATTCTTACTTGGCTTCCTCAACAGCGTAAGCGGAGGGTGCTGCGGGCACGCCGCGCTTCCACTCGATCAGGTTGACCAGGAAGAAGGTGATGACGGAGACAAGGCTGCCGAAGACGACCGGCATCATGAACCACAGCGTACCGCCGTTGGTCAGAAGCTGCCAGACGATAAAGGCAACGGTGCCGGTGATGATGGAGATCATGCCGGAGTTCTTGGTTGCCTTGGGAACGGCAAGGCCGAGGCCGTAGGCCGCGAACGGGCCGGCGCAGCGGATACCGAACGCAAACGTGTTCATGGCGACCAGCGAAATGCCAAGCATGGAGACCAACATGGCAATGACAGCAGAGATGACGTTGCTGATACGCGTCCACTTGATGATCTCGCGGTCATTGAACTTCTTCTTGCCGCCGAAGCCCGGATACAGGTCGTTGATGATCATGGTGGACATGCAGAGCAGGTTGGAGTCAGCCGAGGACATGGTGGCGCAGATGATCGCCGCCGAAATGACACCGGTGATGACGCCGGGCGCATATGCGCCGGTGATGGCCATCATGGCGTTGGAACCGCTGGGATCCATGCCCAGGGGGATCAGCTGATCCTGCAGCGCGAACGCGGCAACACCAAGCAGTGCGGGGAAGATGGACATGGCAGCCATCAGAACGCCGGACAGGAGGGAAGCGCCAACAGCAGTCTTCTCATCCTTACAGGTCTCAAAGCGGGATACCATTTCAGGTCCGCAGAGGAACGTGCAGAAGTAGTTGAAGAAGTAGCCGATGATGGAGGCCCAGCCGATCTGGGTCATGTTCAGCTTGTCGCCGGGCAGAGCAGCAGCAATGGCATCCCAGCCGCCGGCCTTATTCAGAACGATAGGCGTTGCAATGGCAAGGCCAACCAGAATGATGGCAAACTGGATCAGGTCAGAGACCTGGTCAGCGATCATGCCGCCGAAGGTGGTGTAGAAGATGGTGACGAGGCCGGCCAGAATCAGGCAGACATTCAGGGGAATTGCGGGGATGAGGGCGTGGATAACACCGCCGGATGCTGCGATCTGCGACGAGGTCAGGCAGAACAGCGAGAGAACACTGAGGACAGCGGTGAAGTTGCCGGAGAATCTGCCGAAGCGACGGTTGACGACCTCGGGGATCGTAACAGCCATGGTCTTGCGGATCTTCGGTGCGAAATAGGCCAGCGGGATCATGGCCAGAGAACCGGCCACAACGTACCAGATTGCACTGATACCCCAGGCGCCGAATGCCTTGGCAGCCAGACCTGTGGTACAGCCACCGCCGACGTTGTTTGCAGACAGCGAGAACGCAACCATAAACAGACCCATTCTGCGGCCTGCTACCAGATAGTCATCACTGCCCTTGATGTTGATCTTGCCAACGACATAGCCGAGTACCATCATACCAACCATGTACGCGAGGACAATAACCAATGCACCAGTTTGGATTTCCATAGAATATCCTCCTTCTTTTCTCACACGTGTGCGCGCAGGGCGGCGTTTTTTGCGCCGGAGACGTACACTACGCTCTAACATAATTTTAGCGGATGCAAAAAAAATTGTAAATTGTAATTATACACAATATTTATACGCGAATTTTTCCATTTCCTACAATAAAAACATTGTTAAGAAATTGACAACTTGAATTTCTGCCGCTACAATAGGCGTAACCTGCCCGATTCGGGCAAAAGGAGGCGCGATATGCAGACAATTCCATCCGAGCTTCCGGCGCTGCTGCTGGCATGGTATGCGCAGGGTCACCGCGCGCTGCCGTGGCGGGAGGACCGCGAGCCGTATCACGTCTGGCTTTCTGAGATCATGCTTCAGCAGACGCGCGTCGAGGCCGTCAGAGGCTATTACACGCGCTTTCTTGCGGAGCTTCCCGATATTGCGTCGCTGGCGGCCTGTCCGCCCGACCGGCTGCACAAGCTGTGGGAGGGACTGGGCTATTACAGCCGTGTGCGCAACCTGCAAAAGGCGGCGCAGTGGATCGTCAGCGAGCATCAGGGCGTGTTTCCACGTGAATACGACGCAATTCGCGCACTTTCCGGCGTCGGTGACTACACCGCGGGCGCAATTGCGTCCATCTGCTTTGACATGCCCACGCCGGCTGTTGACGGAAATGTCCTGCGCGTGCTCTCGCGCGTGCTGGCTGACCCGACGCCCATCGACCGGCCGCAGACAAAAAAAGAAGCAGCCGAACGGCTGCGTGCGGTCTATCCTGCCGGACACTGCGGCGATTTTACCCAGAGTCTGATGGAGCTTGGCGCGGTGGTCTGTGTACCAAACGGTGCGCCGCACTGTGAGACTTGTCCGCTTCGTGCGCTGTGTCTGGCGCATGCACGCGGCTGTGCGCGCGAGCTTCCGTGTAAAAGCGCAAAAAAGCCGCGCAAGGTCGAGCAGAAGACCGTATTTCTTCTGCGCTGCGGCGATACATACGCCGTCAGACGGCGCAGCGCGCAGGGACTTCTGGCAGGGCTTTGGGAGCTTCCCAACGTCGACGGTCACCTCTCGCCGCAGCAGGCGCTGGACTGCGCGGCACAGTGGGGCGCTGCCCCGCGCGAGCTGGTGCGGCAACTGGAAAAGCGCCATATCTTCACCCACATCGAGTGGGAGCTGCGCGGATATGAGATCGTCTGCGCCAGCGCGGACGCGCGTTTCGTCTGGGCAGACCAGGCGCGCTTTGACCGCGATGTCGCCCTCCCCACGGCCTTCCGGCAGTTTTTAACGGAATGAGAGCGCGGCGAGCATGGGCG
>CAZPYW010000189.1:0-2853 GCA_964590095.1 uncultured Oscillospiraceae bacterium
CGCCGTATCACCCAGACTGGTGATGGTCAGGCTCTTGTCGTAGAAGCGGGCGCACTCGGTCATGGTCAGATCAGACATGACATAGATCGTGCTGCCGTCTTCGGCCTCTTCAACGGCCTTGGCCAGCGTGGCATAGGGGTTGGTCTGCGAGCCGTTGCCGTCTGTGTCGTCGCCAGTGTTTGATACGTAGACCGCGCCGCCCGCGGCAAATACCGTGGTACACAGCGCCGCCGCCAGAAGCGCCAGCACAAGCAGCAGTCCGAGCATTCGTTTTTTCATCTGCAATACCTCCGTTTTTTGATCGTGCAGCGCGCGCCGCGTCCCCCAGGGGGACGCGCATGCGGGGATCCCCGCATGATAAGCACTGCCAAATCTATTTGTTCCGATTATACCGCCGCAAGTCAAAAATGTAAATACTTATCTGGTAAAAGATTGTGTTTCTTCTGCAAATGCAGCAGCCAGAGAACCTTTTGCGCTATTTGTCCACAGGTTGCAAACAGTTTTGTGCGCCGGTGGGAAAGGCGCTTGCCATTGTGGTGGAAATCTGGTACGATATACAGCAGGAAAACCGGAAAAGGGGGCGGCGGGATGCTGCGGCTTTACTATACGGATGCGGCGGCACTGGCTGCGTGCTATGACGCGGCGCTGGCGCTGCTTCCACCCGCGCGGCGCGAACGGACGGCGCGTTGTCGGTTTCCGGCGGCGCGGTACCGGATGGCGGCGGCGGGACTGCTGCTGCGCGCGGTGCTGGGCGTTATATCAGATGAACAGCTGGTATATGATGCCTGCGGCAAGCCGTCGCTGGCTGCGGGCGGCGCGGCGTTTAGTCTGAGCCACGGCGGCGATCTGGCCGTGCTGGCGGTGGGCGATGCGGCGCTGGGCGTGGACGCCGAGCCGCGCGGGCGCTCAATGCAGGGGTATTATCTTGCGGGCGTGCTGACGCCGGAGGAGCTGGCGGCACATGCACGCGGCGCGCAGCCGTTTGCGTGGTTCTGGACGCGCAAGGAGGCCGTGATGAAGGCGACCGGTCTTGGTCTGCGCCTGTCTCCGGCGCGCATCGATACGCTGCCGGACTGCTTGACGGCGCAGGGGCTGCGGCTGCACCTGCAAACGCAGGAGCTGGCGGGGCATGTTGTCTCGCTTGCGGCGCAGACGGACGAGGCGGCGGAGGCAGTGTATCTGCCGCTTGAGACGCTTCTGACACAGACGGCCGAGCAGCCGCTTTTTTCCAGAAAAGACGGCGCGCCGTGCTTGACAGAATCGCGCGAAAGGGGTATGCTAGAGGCAGAAAATCCCCCGAAAGCGATCGGATAAAACCGAGGAGGAACGTAGATGAAACCGCTGATCTTACAGTCTGATTTTGGTTTGCAGGACGGCGCGGTCTGCGCCATGTACGGCGTGGCCTATTCCGTCTGTCCACAGCTGGCCATTCACGATCTGACGCATGATATTACGCCGTATGACATCTGGGAGGCCAGCTATCGGCTGACGCAGACGGTGTCATACTGGACCGAGGGGACGGTGTTCGTTTCGGTCGTTGACCCGGGCGTCGGCTCGACGCGGCGCAGCATCGTGGCAAAGACGCGCGACGGACAGTATATCGTCAGTCCCGACAACGGCACGCTGACACATGTCAAGCGGCACATCGGGCTTAGCGCGGTGCGCGTGATCGACGAAACGGTCAACCGCCTGCCAAACTCCGGCGAGAGCTATACCTTCCATGGACGCGACATCTATGCCTACACCGGCGCGCGGCTTGCCGCGGGCATCATCAGCTTTGAGCAGGTCGGCCCCGAGGTTCCGGCCGAAAGCGTGATCGAGCTTCCCACCACACCGGCCACCACCACGCCCGACGGCGGTGTGACCGGCACGATCGACGTGCTGGATGTGCGCTTTGGAAGCCTGTGGACGAATATTCCCAACCGGCTGTTCAAGACGCTGGGACTGCAATTTGGCGACCGCGCCGAAATTCAGGTGGAAAACGACACCCGCACGCTCTACCGCAACATTCTGACGTATGCAAAGAGCTTTGCCGACGTGTACGTGGGCGAGCCGCTGATCTATATTAACTCGCTGGACTGTCTGGCCGTGGCCATCAATCAGGGCAGCTTTGCCAAGGCGTATAATATCGGCACCGGCAACAGCTGGCGCATTACGGTGCGCAAATTCCGCGGCTTCCAGTGAGCGGGCGCGTTTTTGTGTTTATTTGCGGCGCATGCCGCTGATAAAGCGGCGGTGCGGACAGGCTGCGCCGCCGGAAAGAAAAGAGTAGAAAACAAGGAGGAAACAACATGAACAAGAAGTTTTCCGTCAAGACCATCGTTGCCATCGGCATCGGGGCGGCGCTGTTCTTTGTCTGCGGCCGCTTCATTTCCATTCCCAGCCCTGTGCCCAACACCAGCATCACCATCCAGTATGGCGTGCTTGCGTTCCTGGCGGCTGTGTTTGGCCCGATTGCCGGTGTTCTGATCGGCCTGATCGGCCACGCACTGATCGACTTCAGCGCCGGCTGGGGCATCTGGTGGAGCTGGGTCATCGCGTCCGGCGTGTTCGGCCTGCTGATGGGTCTTGGCTGCATGAAGCTCCCGCTGACCGACGGCGTCTGCAAGGGCAAGGAAATTCTCCGCTTCAACCTGACGCAGCTGGTCTGCCACATCATCTGCTGGGGCGTTGTCGCGCCCGTGCTTGACATCCTGATCTATCAGGAGCCGGTTGAGAAGCTGTTTGCACAGGGTCTGGTGTCCGGTATCTCCAACGCCGTCACCACCGCCATCCTTGGCACGCTGCTGTGCCTGGCCTTTGCCGCCGCAAAGCCCAAGAAGGGCAGCCTGGAAGAGGAATAATTGCGCCGCG
>CAZPYW010000190.1:0-2826 GCA_964590095.1 uncultured Oscillospiraceae bacterium
CACCCCATCCACACGGTGGAAATGGAGTATTCTCTTCTGAATCGCAGCATTGAAACCGAGCTGATCGCCGCAGCCAAGGAGCTGGGTGTGACAGTTCTTGCCTTCGGAACCGTCGGTCACGGTCTGCTTCGGGACGATGTCCTGACTGCCCCTGCAGGCTCCATGATGCCCCGCGGGATGCTCGCCCCCGAGCATCGGGAGAAAAACCTTGCCATGGTTCGCAAGGTCAAGGAGATCGCCGACGAGAAGGGCGTCAGCCTTTCTCAGCTGGCGCTGGCGTGGAGTCTTGCAAAATACGACCATGTCCAAAGCCTTATCGGCACAACCAGCCCCGCGCACTTGCAGCAGGCGATCGACGCGCTCAGCATTACGCTCACGCCCGCGGATATCGCCCGCATCGAGGCGGCGCTTCCGGCCGGAAGCGTTGGCGGCGTCGGCATGCGGCACTTTGTCTTTACCGACGGCAAAATGTCGCTGGCGTAAGGAGGAACGTACCATGCAAACACCACTGACGTTTTACCCCGCACACCCCTCAGCTGAAAAGACCCATCAAATTGAAACCACCCCGATGCCCTGCCTGTCTCAGGATGCTCCGTTTCCCGTAAAGCCCCTCTGTGAGGCCTTTCGGCAAGATTTGCAGGGTTCGCTTGCGATCTATGCAGATAAGCGTTTTACCGTCACCGGCGTTGCGGTCAAGGTCGGGCCGGATGTGCATCATAAGCCCTCCATTGAGCTGTCTGACCGCGTCGGCGGCGAGACCTTTGCGCTTATGATCTTCCCCACCGATGCGCACTACACGCAGGTTTCCGTCGGAGATACGGTCACGGTGCGGGCAAATTATCTGGTACTCAGCAACTGGTTCGGCGTAGTCATGAAATACAGCGAGCTGGTACGCGTGGAGAAAGCCCATGTATGAGCTGCGCTATCCGCTGTTTGACGGCAAGCGGGTCTGGGAGGGCGCCGCTGTCACGGTGGAAAACGGCGTGATCACCGCGGTGCAGCCATGTGACCCGTCCACGTGCGCACAGGGCTTTTTACTCCCCGCTCTCATCGACGCGCATGCGCATATGGGTACAGCCGCGCATGTAGCTGCCGTGCTGCACAGCGGCGTTGCCACGGTCTGCGACGTCAGTGCGGCTGCTGCGCTGGAGGAAGCCGACAGCCGTCTCACGCTTATCCGCTCGGCGGGGATGGCCATGGGCGTGGTGCTCAGCCCCCGCAGCTATGTGGAGCAGGCCGCCGCCAACGGCGCAAAATACATCAAGGTCCTGCTGTTCAGCGCCTGCTCCATTGGAAAACCGGCGCTTTGCGGCATCGTCAAGGCCTCCCATGAACGGGGTCTGCGCGTTGCCGTTCACGCAACCGAGCTTGCAACCGTCCGACAGGCTGTCGCGGCCGGTTCGGATATTCTGCTCCACGTTCCCATGAAAGAGGCCTTTCCAAGATCGCTTGCAGCTGAGATCGCAGAAAAAGGCATTGCCGTTGCACCAACGCTTGTCATGATGCAGACCTTTGCAAAAAGCGGAAAAAACGGCTATCAGCCCGCAGATTATCAGAACGCTGAAAACACCGTCAGACTGCTGCACGATTGCGGGGTCACGATTCTTGCCGCTACCGATGCCAACCCCGGCACCTTTGCGCCCGCCGTCGGGTATGGGCAATCGCTGCATGGGGAAATGTATCTGCTGACAAAAGCCGGTCTGACGCCGCTTGAGGCGCTGACTGCCGCAACCGGTAACAACGCAAACGCATTCGGCTTAAACGCGGGCACGATTGCATCCGGTCAGCCCGCCACGATGCTGCTGGTGGATGGCAGACCTGATCAGCAGATCACAGATAGCCATAAGATTCAGAAAATCTGGGTAAGAGGAGACGTAATCCGATGAAGATCATTACACTTGAGGAACACATTGCGCTGAAAACACTCAATCAGGCTCTTGCAAAGTATCCCTGTGAGGATGCACGCCGTACCGCCTGCGCCGCCTCTCCGGACTTGCCCTATTTTCCGGACATGACGCTGTTTTGCGGCATTGACGCGCGGCTTGCCGACATGGACCGGCATGGGATCACAAAGCAGATTCTGTCCGCACCGGTCTGCTCCGGTCTGCTCCCAAAAGAGGAGGCCGCAGCGGTAGTGCGCGATTCCAATGATGAGCTGGCGCAGCTGGTGCAGCTGCACCCCGACCGTTTCGGTGCGTTCGCCGTCCTGCCGTGGTCTGATCCGGATGCTGCCGCAAAGGAGCTGGAGCGCGCCATGACAAAGCTCAGGTTTCAGGGTGCAATCCTGACAGGTCGTCCCACGGGAGGCGACGCATTTCTGGACGACCCGCAGTTTACACCTGTTCTGGAGGCCGCCGAAGCGCTGCGCGCGCCCATCTATGTTCATCCCGCCGCACCCATGACCACGGTGCAGAAGTCCTATTACGACGGTCTTGGCGCGCAGCTCAGCGCCAGATTGTCTCTCTACGGCTGGGGCTGGCATCATGAGACCGGCATTCAGCTGCTGCGCATGATTCTGTCCGGCGCTTTTGAGAAATTCCCCAAGCTGCAGCTGATTGCCGGCCATTGGGGCGAGATGGTGCCATTCTTCCTGTCCCGTTTGGATCAGGCGCTGCCACAGGCAGTCACAAAGCTGCGCCGCACCATCACCGAGACCTTCCGCCAGAATGTTTCCGTCACACCCAGCGGGATTTTTGACTACCCGCAGCTGAAATTCTGCATGGATGTGCTGGGCGCTGACCGCATCCTGCACAGCGCAGATTTTCCCTTTATCGGCAACGACGGCGCACGGCCATTTATCGAGCATGCGCCCATCTGCGCATCAGA
>CAZPYW010000191.1:0-2789 GCA_964590095.1 uncultured Oscillospiraceae bacterium
TCCTTTCGCGTTCAATCACCCGCCGCAGCGGAAGTTTTGCCAAAGGCAAAACTTGTACCAAAATAAAAAACGACAAGCAAAAGCTTGTCGTTTTTTATTTTGGTACGCCGGAAGGGACTCGAACCCCCGACCTACTGGTTCGTAGCCAGTCACTCTATCCAACTGAGCTACCGGCGCGTACCGCGCCTCAACAGCGCCTATGTATAGTACCACATCGCGCGGGAAAATGCAAGTCTTTTTTCTCAAAATGAAAAAGTTTTTTCCTGTGCGCCTCTGGCACTGGCGCGGCGAGAGAAGATGTGCTATGCTGTAGACAGAATTTTACGCCAAAGGGAGGCCGCGCCATGTCAACACTGCTCATCCGGAATATTGCCTGTCTGGTGTCATGTGACGATGCGGACAGCGTTTATGAAAACGTCGATCTGTTTGCCGAGGACGGCGTGATACGCACGATCGGCGCCTCGCCGCGCATTCGTCCGGATGTGACGATCGATGCAGAGAACATGCTCTGTTACCCCGGACTGGTCAACACACACCATCATCTGTATCAGCAGTTTTCGCGCAACCTGCCGCAGGTACAGAATATGGAGCTGTTCGACTGGCTGAAAACGCTGTATGAGATCTGGAAAAATCTGAATGAGGAGGTCGTGCGTCTGTCGTCGATGACGGGGATGGGCGAGCTGATGAAGCATGGCTGCACGACCTGCTTTGACCACCACTACGTCTTTCCCGCTGGTGCGGGCGATCTGATCGGCGCGCAGTTTGCCGCCGCGGATGAGTTGGGCATCCGGATGCACGCCTCGCGCGGCTCAATGGACCTGTCGGTCAAGGACGGCGGCCTGCCGCCCGATTCTGTGGTGCAGACGGTGGACGCGATCATGGACGACAGCGTCCGCTTGATTGAGCGGTATCATGATGCCTCTTTTGGCGCGATGCATCGCGTGGCGCTTGCGCCGTGCTCACCGTTTTCCGTTTCGCCGGAGCTTTTAAGGCAAAGTGCGCTCCTTGCACGGCAGTATGGCGTGCGGCTGCACACCCACCTGTGCGAGACGAAGGATGAGGAGGCGTACATGCTTGCGCGCGAGGGCATGCGCCCGCTGGCATTTATGGAAAAGCTGGGCTGGGTCGGCTCGGATGTGTGGTTTGCACACGGCATTCACTTTAACGATGACGAGCTGCGGCTGCTTGCCGAGACAAAGACCGGCGTGTGCCACTGCCCGATCTCGAATATGAAGCTGTCCTCGGGCGTTGCGCGGATTCCTGAGATGCTGCGTCTTGGCGTGCCGGTTGGACTGGGCGTGGATGGCTCGGCTTCAAACGACGGTTCCAGTCTGATGGAGGAGCTGCGCACGGCGTATCTGCTGCACCGGCTGGTGTCCAGCAAGGCCGCACCCAGCGGCTATGAGATATTGAAGATGGCAACGCGCGGCAGCGCGGCGCTTCTTGGGCGCACGGATATCGGCGCGCTGGCGGTAGGGAAGTGCTGTGACCTGTTTTTGATTGACCGGCGCAGGCTGGAGCTGACCGGCGCATGCTTTGACCCGAAATCGGTGCTGGCGACCGTTGGCGTGCGCGGTGCGGTCGATTATACGGTCGTAAACGGGAAGATCACGGTCAGGGACGGAAGACTGTGTGCCACGGATGAGCAGGCGCTCAGTACGGCGGCGCAGCGTGCGTGTGAGACCTATCTGGCCCGCGGATAAACGGGTATGGGCGCCGTCCGGTGTATCCGGACGGCGCTGCGCGCAGATTGCTCAAAAATCAGGCGTGAAGTTTGTAAAAAATAGCGGCAAAAAAGAATGCCCTGAGCATTGAAAAAATTTTTCCCGTATTTTATAATAAAACCACAATCTAAGATTGGTAGCTGTAAGGAAGTGTTTCGCACACGGGCTGCAACTATCACTCGGCGCAGCGCTTGAGTGTTTCAAATCCAGAGGGATTTGAAACATTTTTCGTTATCCGGCGAGTGACGGAAAATGAAAAGGAGGAACGCAAATGTATATTCTGACAAACGGCCGTCTGATCACCCGTGACCCAAACGGCAGAGGCTACTATGAAAACGGCGCTGTCGTCTATGAGGGCAGCAAGATCGTTGAGGTGGGCGAGGCATCCGCACTGGCGGCAAAGTACCCGCAGGCGGAAAAGCTCGACGCAAAGGGCGGCGTGATCATGCCGGCGCTTATCAACGCGCATACGCATATCTATTCCGCGTTGGCGCGCGGCCTGTCCATCGTCGGCAACAATCCTACCAATTTCTATGAGGTGCTGGACGGTACCTGGTGGGCGATCGACCGCAAGCTGACGCTTGAGGGCACGCGCGCAAGCGCCGACGCGCTCTACATCGACTGCATCAAGCAGGGCGTCACCACCATCTTTGACCACCATGCCTCATATTGCGAAATCCCTGGCTCGCTGTTCCAGATCGGGGAAAGCGCGAAGAAATTCGGCGTGCGCTCCTGTCTCTGCTACGAGGTCTCTGACCGCGACGGCGAGGAAAAGTGTCTGGAAGCCATCCGCGAAAATGCGGACTGGATCACGTATTGCAAGGAGCATCCGGATCCCATGCTTGCGGCCATGTTTGGCGGTCACGCGCTGTTTACCATCAGCGATAAGACCTTTGACCGCATGGTCGAGGCCAACAACGGCCGTACCGGCTATCACATCCATGTCTCCGAGGGCATGAACGATGTCTATGACAGCCTGCAAAACTATGGCCGCCGTCCGGTGCAGCGGCTGCAGGATCACGGCATTCTGGGCGAGAAGACCATCCTTGGCCACTGCATCCACGT
>CAZPYW010000192.1:0-2772 GCA_964590095.1 uncultured Oscillospiraceae bacterium
AAAACCGTTGCAATTCAAGCACTTTTTGGCTTTTTTGATTTATTCCCACTCAATGGTTGCGGGTGGTTTACTGGTGATATCATACACGATGCGGTTGATGCCGCGGACCTCGTTGACGATTCTGGTCGAAACACGGTCGAGCACATCGTACGGGATGCGCGCCCAGTCCGCTGTCATGAAATCGGACGTGGTCACGCCGCGCAGCGCCAGCGTATAGTCGTACGTCCGGCCGTCACCCATAACGCCGACCGAGCGCATGGAGGTAAGCACCGCGAAATACTGGTTCATCTGGCGGTCAAAGCCTGCCTTTGCTACCTCATCGCGGAAGATAAAGTCCGCCTCGCGCAGCGTATCCAGCTTTTCCTTTGTAATATCGCCAATGACGCGGATGGCAAGCCCGGGGCCGGGGAACGGCTGGCGCATGACCAGATATTCGGGCAGTCCCAGCTCGCGGCCAAGGCCGCGCACCTCGTCCTTAAACAGCATCCGCAGCGGCTCAATGATCTCCTTGAAGTCCACGTAATCCGGCAGACCGCCGACATTGTGGTGGCTCTTGATCACAGCGGAGTTGCCAAGACCGGACTCGATCACGTCGGGATAGATCGTGCCCTGTACCAGGAAATCGACCGTTCCGATCTTCTTTGCCTCGGCCTCAAAGACACGGATAAATTCCTCGCCAATGATCTTGCGCTTTGTTTCCGGATCGGTGACACCGGCCAGCTTTTCCAGGAAGCGCGCCTCCGCGTCTACACGGACAAAGTTGATGTCCCACTTGGAGAAGGCCGCCTCAACCTCGTCGCCCTCATCCTTGCGCATCAGACCGTGGTCAACAAACACACACGTCAGCTGATTGCCGATTGCCTCAGCCATCAGCGCCGCCGCAACAGACGAATCCACGCCGCCGGAAAGCGCCAGAAGTGCCTTGCCCGCGCCGACCTTTTCCCGAATCGACGCAATGGCCGTCTGGCGATAATCTGCCATTGTCCAGCTTCCCGTTGCGCCGCAGACGCGATAGAGGAAATTGCGCAGAATCATCGTTCCCTCTTCGGTGTGGTTGACCTCGGGATGGAACTGTACGCCATAGATCCTGCGCGCTTCGTCGCAGATGCCAACCGTGGGACAGGCCACAGAGTGTGCGCAGAGCGCAAAGCCCTCGGGCACCTTTGCCATATAGTCACCATGGCTCATCCAGGTGATGCTCTTTTCCCGCATACCCTGGAACAGGGCACAGCTTGTGTCAAACCACGTTTCCGTCTTGCCATACTCGCGCGCGGTGTCATCCTGCGCAGCCGTGACCTTGCCGCCCAGATTGTGCGCGATCAGCTGACAGCCATAGCAGATGCCAAGAATGGGCAGACCCAGCGTAAAAATTGCCGGATCGACCTGTGGTGAGCCGGCGGCATAGACGCTTTGCGGGCCACCGGTAAAGATAAAGCCGATCGGTTCCAGCTTCATCAGTTCATCAAGCGGCGTTGTGCAGGGTTTTACCTCACAGTACACATTGGCCTCACGCACGCGCCGCGCGATCAGCTGATTATACTGTCCGCCAAAGTCCAGAACGATTACACATTCCTTAGTTCGCATATGAATCCTCTCTTTCTGAAATCCCCTGCAAGCCGGCCAAAACTGCCCGCCGCACGGATGAAACCTCTCATGATAGGGTATCATTTTCGGCTTTCCATGTCAAGGCATTTCGCGCGTTCAGCAGACGTCTTTTGCCGGAAAACGCAGGTTTTTCACCCTTCTGCGCCCAGCAGCGAGATTGCAGCATCCATTGCGTCTATTGCGCTCATTGCGGCGGCGAAACTGATTTTTACATCGGCGTGCGGCGCTCGCCTGCTTGCAGCAGCCATCCCCCACCGGCAGCAGCCGCGCTTTCCCGATCTGATTCGCGCCGCCCCTTGTGATGTACGCTGCTTTATCGCCCAGCGGCGGCAGTTTTCGGCGTTTTTCGACGAAATCGCAAAAAATTTACAATTTCCATCTATCGTTTTTCCGCCCACATGTGGTATACTGCCAGAAAAGAGAACCACGGGCAAGGTGCAGGCGCTGCGCGCCGCCCTTGACCGTCTACACCGACAGGAGGCAAATTACGATGAACGAAGCACAGTGGAAATCCGCAATGCAGAAGCGCCACTCCGTCCGCAGCTATCTGGCAAAGCCCATCGACGCAGCTGCGCTCAGCGCACTGAGCACCAGCATCAAACAGTATAATCAGGAAAGCGGACTGCGTATCCAGCTGGTCACAAATGAGCCAAAGGCCTTTTCCGGCTTTATGGCGCACTATGGGAATTTCTCGGGCGTGCGGAACTATATCGCGCTTGTCGCGCCTGAGCTGGACGCGCGTGAGAGCGTCGCCGGCTATTATGGCGAAAAGCTGGTGCTTGAGGCACAGGCGCTCGGCCTGTCCACCTGCTGGGTCGCGCTTACCTATAGCAAGCGCAAATGCCCCATCATCATTAATCCGGGCGACAAGCTGATCTGCGTCATCGCCGTGGGCTATGGCGTCAGCCCCGGGCGGGCGCACAAGTGCCGCGCCGCAGAGGAAGTCAGCAACCTGACCCCCGACTCCCCCGACTGGTTCCGCGCGGGCGTGGAGGCAGCGCTCCTTGCGCCGACCGCCATCAATCAGCAGAGCTTTTTCCTGACGCAGGAGGCTGGCACCGTCCGGCTGGAAAATAAGGGCGGCCCATGCAGCAAGATCGACCTTGGCATTGTCAGGCTGCACTTTGAGCTTGGCGCTGGCATGGACAATTTCAGCTGGAAACAGGA
>CAZPYW010000193.1:0-2751 GCA_964590095.1 uncultured Oscillospiraceae bacterium
GAGGAACAGCTGCAAAGCGTGATGCAGGAGTAATCCCGCACCAGTCCCCGCACCCCGTCCTGAGGGACACAAAAGCCGTCCGGTCGTTGGCCGGACGGCTTTTCATATTTCACTCATTCCGCGCGCTAGAGCTTCGGGCGGATATAGCGCGCATTGGAATCGGGCGCGGGGCGCATCTTGATGCCCGAGACAAAGCCCATGGCCGCAAACATCGTGATGATGGAGCTTCCGCCATAGCTGAAAAACGGGAGCGTCAGACCGACGACCGGAAACAGACCCACGCACATGCCGACATTGATGGCGATCTGCGAGGCCAGCATACCGGCGATTCCGGTGCAGATCATGCGGTTCATATAGTTGCCGGATTTGTAGCCGACATAGATGCAGCGGACAATGATCGCACCCAGCATCAGCAAAATGGCCAGACAGCCGATCACGCCAAGCTCCTCGCCGCAGGCCGAGAAAATCGAGTCGGTGTGCTGCGCGGGAATCGAGCCGGACTGTACCATGGCGCCGTTATAAAGCCCCTGTCCCGCCACGCCGCCGTTTTGCAGCGCGCGGATGGTACGGTTCATCTGATACCGGATGCCCTGTGCATCGGGGTCGATGGTCTCATCAAACAGGACGAGAATCCGGTTTTGCTGATAGGTGCCAAGTCTGGACCAGATAAACGGGAACGCCGCCAGGACTGCGCCGCCGCCCAGCAGAAACCAGATCAGGTTGACGCCGCCGGTAAAGGCCATAATGATGAAAATAAACAGATAGTTCAGCATCATGCCGTCATCCCATGAGAAAACGCGGATGAGCAGGGCAAACAGAACGGTGATGCCCGCGATCTCGGCCACCGTGATGGGCGAGGAGAGGCGATTCTGCTTGACAGCCATGGTCTTGGCCAGAATGATGATGAAAAAGATCTTACAGATCTCGGCCGGCTGTATCATGATCGGCAGACCAAAGTCCAGCCAGCTGCGGTTGCCGCCGCGCTCAACGCCGAAAATCTGAAGCAGCGCGATAAAAAACGCACAGAACAGCATCAGCAGCTCACGCCGCTCGGCAATGATATCCACGTCGATCAGCGTCAGAATGACATAGGCCGCAATGCCCAGCAGCATGGCCAGCAGCTGGATGATGACGTAGCGTGCGCTTCCGACATAGTTGGTAGCGCTTGCGATGATGACCGTGCCATAGACCGTGGCCGCGACGCACAGCGCCAGAAGCAGCATATCTGCTTTTCTTGCAAATTCATTGATCGCGCGGAAGATTCCCCGCATGGCGCCGCCCCCTTTCCGGTCTTTCAAATTGGTTTCTACATTGTAACAGATATTTCGCAGTGTGTAAACCGAAAGTTTTTTTGCAAAACGCCGCATCCTGTGCTAGTATATACGAAGAATACCTGTAGAAACTGCATTGGGAGAATATTATGGAATTTCTGACCGAAACGCCCGAGCAGACGGAGGCCGTTGGACGCGCGCTGGCGCAGCGGCTGCACGCGGGCGACGTTGTCGCGTGCTTTGGCGGGCTTGGTGTTGGGAAAACGGCGCTGACGCGCGGCATTGCCGCGGGACTTGGCACAGATGAGCCTGTCACCAGTCCCACCTATACCATTGTCAATGAGTATCTGTCCGGCCGTCTGCCGCTGTTTCACTTTGACATGTACCGTCTGTCCTCGGGCGATGAGCTGTTTGACATCGGATGGGAGGACTATCTGACGCGCGGCGGCGTCTGCGTGGTCGAGTGGAGTGAAAACGTGCTGGACGCGCTGGATGAGCCCATCATCGTGCGTCTTGAGCGCACCGAAGCCGGCGGCGACAGCCGCCGCATCACGATCAGCGGAGGGAACCGTTTTGAAGATTTTGGCGTTTGAGTCCTCTGCCCGCGCAGCCGGTGTTGCCGTATTATCAGACGGCCAGCTGCTGGGCGAGATGTTTTTAAATTCCGGTCTGACGCACAGCCGGACGCTGCTGCAAATGGCAGAGAATCTGATGACAACCTGCGGCATGACAACGGCAGACGTAGACGCCGTGGCTGCCGCGGCAGGCCCCGGAAGCTTTACCGGCGTGCGCATCGGCGTTGCCGCCGCAAAGGGCTTTGCCTGGGGCGCGCAGCTGCCGCTTTACGGCGTGTCTACGCTTGAGGCGATGGTACGCGGCGCGGCGATGTGCGACGGCGTCTACTGCGCCTGTATGGACGCGCGGCGCGCGCAGGTGTATAACGCGCTCTTCCGCGTCACAGGCGGCGCGCTGCACCGTCTTTGCCCCGACCGCGCAATCAGCATTGACGATCTTTATGAAGACGTTAAAAATGTCGAAAAAAACGTTTTTCTTGTTGGCGACGGCGCATTGCTGTGCTATAATACGCTTTTGGAAAGACTGCCGGAGTTATCCCTGCTGCCCGAGCATCTGCGCCAGCAGCGCGCCGCCGGTGTGGCGCTGGCCGCACAGGCCGCGATGGACGCGGGACAGACGGCTGATGCCGCTGCGCTCAGTCCAAATTATCTCCGGCTCTCTCAGGCAGAACGTGAACGAAACGAAAAGATGAAGCGCGAGGTTTGAGACTGCGATCTGAATCTTGCGGGAGAAAAGGAGTAGCTTATGAACGAAAACAAATTCGGCCCCCGAGTACACATCATGGATCATCCGCTGGTTGCGCACAAGCTGACCATCATGCGCGATAAAAGCACCAGTGTCAAGGATTTCCGCGAGCTGGTGTCCGAGATCGGTATGTTGATCACCTACGAGGCCACACGCGACC
>CAZPYW010000194.1:0-2712 GCA_964590095.1 uncultured Oscillospiraceae bacterium
TTCGCAAATGCCACCTCCCCCGTAAACGGTGGAGGCTTTGGTGCTGAGCAGAAACAAACATACAGCCCAAAAGGAAAGAAAGCGGGGCGCAACCCCCGCGCCCCCTGGGCGCAGAAGCACGCGCCGCATCACATATCACACAGAAGATTGTATTATTATAATAATGTATATTGGAGATACACCATGTACGAACTGATCACAAAAGATACCCTCCCCGAATATGAAGCCTTTGTCCAGTCGCACCCCAAGGGCAACTTTGCCCAGAGCTGGCTCTGGAGCAAGCAGAAGCCCATGTGGCGCTGGGACGCCGTGGCCGTGCGCGGTGAGGACGGCAAGATCAAAGGTACGCTGGCGCTGATGACGCGCACCGTCCCCATTTTCCGCCGCGCGCTGATGTACGGCTGCCGCGGGCCGGTCTGCGATCTGGATGACCGCGAGACGCTTGCACAGCTGCTTGACGGCGCGCGGGCGCTTGCAAAGCAGTATCATGCCTACGTCATCAAGCTTGACCCCGACGTTCCATCCGGCAACACGGATTTTGCCGCGATGCTGCATTCGTTCGGCTTCCAAAGCAAAGAGGGCGGCAAAAATTTCGAGGCCATTCAGCCCCGCTATGTCTTCCGTCTGAACGTCGAGGGCAAAACCGAGGATGAGCTGCTGGCCGGCTTCCACCAGAAATGGCGCTATAACATCCGTCTTGCTCAGCGCAAGGGCGTCACCGTCCGGCTCTGCGGCAAGGAGATGATCCCCGCCTTTTCCGAGCTGATGCTGACCACCGGCGTGCGCGACGGCTTTGTCACGCGCAAGCCCGAGTATTTTGCGGCCATGCTGGACAATCTGGGCGAGCACTGCCGCCTTTACATGGCCTTTGACCCCAATGATACGCCGATTGCCGGTACGCTTGCCATTGCCTATGGCGACAAGGTCTGGTATCTCTATGGCGCGTCCAGCAATGAGCACCGCAATCTGATGCCGAACTATCTGCTTCAGTGGCGCATGATCCAGTGGGCGGTCGAGCGCGGCTGCCGCGTGTATGATTTCCGCGGTGTGTCCGGCGACGTGTCCGAGGACAATCCGCTCTACGGTCTCTTCCGCTTCAAGCAGGGCTTCGGCGGTGAATTTACCGAGTTTGTCGGTGAGATGGATCTGGTTCTCTCTCCTGCCGCCTACTTCTGCATCGAGCACGGCACCTCCATTTTTAAGGAGCTTCGCCGCCGCGTGTATCTGATCAAAAACCACGGAAAAGCCTGAGTATGGGAGGAACGCCCGCATGAAAGCCTATATCGTCGAAACAGCCGATCTGCGTAAAAATCTGCAAAATCTCATCCAGCGCGCCGACGGCACACCCATCTGGGCGGTGCTCAAGGGCAACGGCTATGGTCTGGGACTTTTGCCCATGGCAGCGCTCTGCCGTGAGGCAGGCATCACGCACTTTGCCGTGACCGAGCTTTCCGATATCCGCGCGCTGCGCGAGGCAGGCTTTGCCGCCGAGGAGATTTTGATGCTCCGCCCCACCTGCGTCGGAGATGAGCTGCGCGAGCTTCTGGCGCTGAACGCGGTCATCACCATCTCGAGCCAGGACGACGCGACCGTCCTGAACGGCGTTGCCGCCCAGCTTGGCGTGGTGGCAAACACCCATATCAAAATCGACACCGGCATGGGGCGCTATGGCTTTCTGCCCACCGAGATCGATAAAATTCTGCCCATCTACGCCTACATGGACTCCATTGCCGTCTCCGGCATTTATACACACCTGCATTCGGCGTTCTGCAGCAAAAAGCAGACGCTTGCTCAGGCCGAGGCATTCCGCTCAGTCATCGCAGCCATCAATTCTGCCGGCTATGAGACCGGCATGGCGCATATTGCAAACTCTGCCGCCTTTTTGCGCTTCCCCGAGCTGAAAATGGACGGCGTGCGCCTTGGCTCTGCGCTCCTTGGCCGGCTCAGCATCAAGGGCGGCTATTCTCTGCGCCGCATCGGCTATTGCGAGGCAAGCGTGGATGAGCTGCGCTGGCTTCCCAAGGGTCACACCTGCGGCTATGGCGCGGCATGGAAGGCGCGCCGCCCCACGCGGATCGCCGTCCTGCCGGTCGGCTGGTACAACGGCTTTGGCTGTGAGATGGGACACGACATCTTCCGCTTCCGCGACGGCGTGCGCGAGGTGCTCTCCGGCCTGCGCACCATGCTTGGACATAAGGCCATCTACGTCACCATCAACGACCAGCGCTGCCGCGTGCTGGGGCATATCGGGATGCTGCACACCGTCTGCGACGTGACGCACATCCCCTGCGCGCTGGGCGACAAGGCGCGGCTTGAAGTCAATCCGCTCATGCGCAAGGACATCGACGTCGTGTTCCGATAATGCTGCACGCGAAGCGTGCAGCGGCCTTCTTTCAACGTTTCACGTTGGAGAGATGCGCTCCTACAGATTTGTTACTGCCGTAGCCTCCGGCGGCATACTTTTTCTGCTGCTCCAGAAAAAGTATGCAAAAAGAAGAGCCAGGGAACGATTATATTGCGCACTACGTGCGCGATTGGGGAACGACACGGCGCATTCGCGCCGCGAGTTTGATAGCATTCCGATAGCTTTCGATCTAGCAAAAGCTTTTACACCCTGAAACTTGATACCTGACAGCAAGCCAAGCTGTGCCTGTTATTGGGAAGCGTGGTTCTTTTGGCGCACCAAAGCCTCCACCGTTTACGGGGGAGGTG
>CAZPYW010000195.1:0-2706 GCA_964590095.1 uncultured Oscillospiraceae bacterium
GCGTGCGGATATTGCACGCTTCGCGTGCAGCAAATCCCGCCCTTGGGCGCAGAAAGGAGTCTGCCATGGCGATCCACGACGGACACCGCGCGCGGATGCGCGAACAGATCAAAACCAGTGGTATGGACAGCCTGTCGGACGTTCAGGTGCTGGAGGTCGCGCTGTATTTTGTCTTTCCGCGCGGCGACACAAATGAACTGGCGCACCGGCTGCTGGCGCGCTTTGGCTCGCTGGCAAGCGTGCTCGAAGCGCCCGAGAGCGAGCTGCTTCAGGTGCAGGGGATGGGGCCGCGTGCGGCTGAGCTGCTGGCCATGTTCACCCAGATGGAGCGGCGGCACCTGCTCTGCCGCGCGGGGGATGAGACGATCCTGAATTCCACGCTGAAATGCGGGAACTATCTGCTGCCGCGCTTTATCGGCGAGCAGGAGGAGGTCGTGTATCTGCTGTGTCTGGATGCAAAGTGCAAGGTGCTGGATTGCGCGCTTGTACACCGCGGGGCGGTCAATATGACGGCGGTCTCCGTGCGCAAGATCGTCAGGATGGCGCTGGCGACCAATGCCACCACGGTCGTTGTGGCGCACAACCATCCAAGCGGTATCGCGCTGCCCAGCGCGGAGGATCGGGAGACAACGCTGCGGCTGCGTGACGCGCTTGCGGCGGTGGATGTGCATCTGGCCGATCATATTATTGTGGCAGACGGCGATTTTGTTTCACTGGCCGATGACGGCCTGCTGTAGGAGGGGTACAGATGGATTTTCAGCTTGTATCGGACTATCGTCCCACCGGCGACCAGCCGCAGGCCATTGAAAAGCTGGTAAACGGCGTCAGACTCGGGCTGCATGAGCAGGTGCTGCTTGGCGTGACCGGCTCGGGCAAGACCTTCACAATGGCAAATGTCATTGCGCAGCTGAACCGCCCCACGCTGGTGCTGGCGCACAACAAGACGCTGGCGGCGCAGCTTTGCTCGGAATTCCGTGAGTTTTTCCCGAACAACGCCGTGGAATACTTTGTATCCTATTATGATTATTACCAGCCGGAGGCGTATATCGCCCATACCGACACCTATATTGAAAAGGACTCCGCCATCAACGACGAGATCGAGCGTCTGCGCCACAGCGCAACGTCCTCTCTGGCCGAGCGGCGGGATGTGATCGTGGTCTCGTCCGTCTCGTGTATCTACGGTCTGGGCGACCCGATCGACTATAAAAACATGGTCATTTCGCTGCGCAGCGGACAGGAGCTGGAACGCGACGTGCTGATGCGCCGCCTGACCGACATCCGCTATGAGCGCAACGACCTGAATTTTACGCGCAACACCTATCGCGTGCGCGGCGACACGATCGAGATCTATCCGGTCTACTGGACGGGGCGCGCCATCCGCGTGGAGTTTTTTGGCGACGAGATCGACCGCATCAGCCAGATCAACGCCGTCACCGGTATGCCGGAGCGGATTTTAAGCCACGTTGCCATCTATCCCGCGTCACATTACGTCGCGTCCAAGGAAAAAATGGCGCGCGCGATGCATGACATTGAGGAGGAAATGTGGCAGCGCGTTAAATATTTTGAAGAACACGACAAGCTGCTTGAGGCGCAGCGCATCCGGCAGCGAACCCAGTACGATCTGGAAATGCTCTCGGAGATCGGCTTCTGCACCGGCATTGAGAACTACTCCCGCGTCATTGCCGGCCGCGCGCCCGGGACGCCGCCGACCACGCTTCTGGACTATTTTCCGGATGATTTTCTGCTGTTCGTGGACGAGAGCCACGTCACGCTCCCACAGGTGCGCGCCATGTACAACGGCGACCGCGCGCGCAAGGAATCGCTGGTCGATTACGGCTTCCGGCTGCCGTCGGCGTTTGACAACCGGCCGCTCAAGTTCCCCGAGTTTGAGGGCAAGATCAAACAGGCCATCTATGTCTCGGCCACGCCCGCCGAGTATGAGCGCGAGCGCGCCGGACAGCTGGCCGAGCAGGTCATCCGCCCCACGGGGCTGCTTGACCCCGAGGTTTTTGTCCGTCCCATTGAGGGGCAGATCGACGATCTGATCGGTGAGATCAACGCCACGACGGAAAAGGGCGAACGGACGCTGGTCACCACGCTGACCAAGAAAATGGCCGAGGATTTGACCACCTATCTGCAAACAAACGGCGTCCGTGTGCGTTATATGCACTCGGACATCGGCGCGATGGAGCGGATGGAGATCATCCGCGATCTACGGATGGCGAAATTTGACGTGCTGGTGGGCATCAACCTTCTGCGCGAGGGGCTTGACCTGCCGGAAGTGTCGCTGATTGCGATTCTGGACGCGGACAAAGAGGGCTTTTTGCGCAGCGAGACCAGTCTGATACAGACCATCGGCCGTGCCGCGCGAAACGCGGGCGGGCGCGTGATCATGTATGCGGACAAAATCACGCCGTCCATGCGCAGTGCGATGGACGAAACGGCGCGCCGCCGCAGCATTCAGGACGCGTACAACCGCGCGCACGGCATCGTGCCGAAGACGATTGTCAAGTCGGTGCGCGAGCTGCTGGAGATCTCGTCCACGCCGGAGCTTGACCGCAAGGGCAAGGGCAACGTCAAGATGACCCGCGTTGAGCGCGAACGCGAGATCGAGCGGCTGGAAAAGAAGATGCGCGAGGCCGCCCGCATGATGGAGTACGAATACGCGGCCGTCCTGCGCGACGAGATCATCCGCCTGCGTGGCGA
>CAZPYW010000196.1:0-2699 GCA_964590095.1 uncultured Oscillospiraceae bacterium
CTTTGGGCGCAAACCCCCGCCCTTCGGGCGGCAAAAAAGAGGAATCTGTTATGTCAAATCTGATCGCCGCCGTTTCCACCGGCTGGGTACGCTCCGGAATCGGCATTCTCCGCGCCTCGGGCGAGGGCTGCGTGGCCGCCGCCGCGCGCGTCTTCCGCGCCGCAAACGGCAAACCGCTCACCGACGCGCCAAGCCGCTTTCTGACGCTCGGCTCGCTTCTGGATGAGCAGGGTCGCGTCATCGACCAGTGCGTGGCCGTGGTCTGCCGCGCGCCGCACTCCTATACCGGCGAGGACACCTGTGAATTTCAGTGCCACGGCTCGCCCGCCGTGCTCGCGGCGGGGCTGCGCGCACTGTTTGCCGTCGGCTTTCATCAGGCAGGCCCCGGCGAGTTTACACGCCGCGCGTTTCTAAACGGCAAAATGGATCTGACCCAGGCTGAGGCCGTCATCGATCTGATCGACGCCGAGACCGCCGAGGCCGCTGCCAATGCCGCCGGTCAGGTCGGCGGCGCGCTGGTCAAAAAGCTTGACCCCATCTATGCCTCGCTGGTTGACATCTGCTCGCATTATCACGCCGTGCTTGACTACCCCGACGAGGAGATCGAGCCGTTCGTTCTCCAGCGCTTCGAGGGCACGCTGACCCAGGCCATGGACGAGCTGATCCGGCTGCTTTCGTCCTGCGCGCGCGGCAGACGGCTGAAAAACGGTCTGCGCGCCGCCATCCTTGGCGCGCCAAATGCCGGTAAATCCAGTCTGCTCAATGCGCTTTGCGGCTATGACCGCGTGATCGTCACCGACGTGGCCGGAACCACGCGCGACACCGTGGAGGAGTCGGTCACACTTGGCCGGCATCTGCTGCGTGTGCTTGACACGGCCGGTATCCGCGAAACGGATGACGCGATCGAGCGCTTTGGCGTCGAGCGCGCCGAACAGGCCGCACAGGAGGCCGAGCTTGCGCTCTTCGTCTGCGACGCATCCCGTCCGCTCACCGATTCTGACCACCGCGCCATGGCCGCCGCGCTGGATGCGCCGTATGCCGTTGCGCTGCTGAACAAAAGCGACCTGCCCGCCGTGGTGCAGCCGTCCGATCTGCCGTTTGACTATGTCATCTCCGTCTGCGCCAAAACGGGCGCTGGGCTGGATGCGCTGGAGCAGGCACTGGATATGCTCCTGCCGCAGGCCGACGCGCCGTGTGACGGCACCATCCTGACCAACGCCCGCCAGTCCTCGGCACTTGCGCGCGCGGGTAAATCCATTGAGCTTGCGCTTGCCTCCATGCGCGCCGGACTGACGCCCGACGCCGTTTTGACCGACGTGGAGGAGGCCATGACCGCCATCGGTGAGGTCACCGGCCGCGTCATGCGCGAGGATATCACAAACCGCATCTTTGAACGCTTCTGCGTTGGAAAATAAGCGCGGGTACGCCCGCCAAATGAGGGATTTTTATGATCTATCTGGACAATTCCGCCACCACGCGCCCCTGCCGCGCGTGCGTCGAGGCCATGAACGACATGCTGACCGACTGCTGGGGAAACCCCTCGTCTGTCCACGGTCTTGGCATTGAGGCCGAGCGCCGGCTCAAGGCTGCGCGCGCATCCGTTGCCGCCGCCATGGGCGCTGAGCCTGAGCGCGTGTTCTTCACCTCCTGCGGCACCGAGGCCGACAACTGGGCCATTTTTTCTGCCGCCGAGCGGCTTGGCAAGCGCGGCCGCCACATCGTCACCACCGCCGTTGAGCATCACGCCGTTCTGAACCCCATGCAGAAGCTGGCCGCGCAGGGCTTTGACGTCACCTTCCTCCAGCCGGATGAAAGCGGCTTTGTCTCCGCGCAGCAGCTGGAGGCGGCGCTTCGCCCCGACACCATCCTTGTTTCCATCATGATGGTCAACAATGAGACCGGCGCCGTCATGCCGATTTCTGAGATGATCCGCGCCACCCGCCGCAAAAGCCCGCTGGCGCTGTTCCATACCGATGCAGTGCAGGGCTTTTTCAAGCTGCCGCTGCGCGCAAAGACGCTTGGCGCAGACCTGATTACCGTCTCCGGCCACAAAATCCATGCCGCCAAGGGCGTCGGCGCGCTGTACATCCGCGCCGGTCTGCATCTGCCGCCGTTCGTGCTGGGCGGCGGACAGGAGCACAATATGCGCTCAGGCACCGAAAATCTGCCCACCATCTGCGGCTTCGGCGCGGCGTGCGCCGCGCAGCTGCCCACGCTGCGGCAGGATATTGCCCACATGACCGCCCTGCGCGATGCGTGCCGCGCACAGCTTGCCGAGATTCCAAATCTGGTTCTGATCGGCAAACAGGACGCGCCGCATATCGTCAACCTCTCCATCCCCGGCCTTCGCTCACAGGGCATCATCAACGCGCTTCAGTCCGACGGCATTTACGTCTCCGCCGGTTCTGCCTGCTCCAAGGGACACCGCAGCCACGTCCTTGAGGCAATGCACCTGCCGCCCGCCGTCATCGACGGCTCAATCCGCGTCTCATTCTGCGCGGAAAACACCATGGACGACGTCACCGCGCTGCATGACGCGCTCCTGCGCGCCATTGCCACGCTGAAAGGCTGACGCATTTCTGCGCAGGGCGCGTGCGAAACCCTGTTTCAACGTTTCACGTTGGAGAGATGCTCATTTGCAAACTTGCAACTGCCCTTGCTCCGCAGGCATACTTTTTCTGCTGCTCCAGAAAAAGTAT
>CAZPYW010000197.1:0-2657 GCA_964590095.1 uncultured Oscillospiraceae bacterium
TCCTCATCATGATCGTGATCGTGGTCGTGATGATGATGTGCCTCCTCGGCCAGGTGTGCAAGCTCGGCAGAAAGGCTTGCGCCGCCGTCCATTGCCTGCATCAGCTGCGCGCCGGTCAGCTGTTCCCACGGCGTGGTGACGAGAACGGCCTCGGGATTGTGCGCGCGGATGAGCGCGACACACTTGTCCAGCTTTTCCGGTGCAAGGTCACCGGTACGGCTGAGAACGATGGTTCCGGCAGATTCGATCTGGTTGTTATAGAACTCACCAAAGTTCTTCATATACATCTTACATTTGCCGGCGTCTGCAACGGTGACCAGATCGCCCAGCTGCACGTCGTCGCACAGCACGCTGGTGACGGCCTTGACCACGTCAGAGAGCTTGCCGACACCGGACGGCTCGATCAGAATGCGGTCGGGCGCGTACTGCGATATGACCTTTTCCAGCGCGCTGGCAAAGTCACCCACCAGTGAGCAGCAGATGCAGCCGGAGTTCATCTCGGTGATTGCAATACCGGCCTCCTGCAAAAAGCCGCCGTCAATGCCGATCTCGCCAAATTCATTTTCGATCAGCACCAGCTTCTGTCCGGCGTAGGCCTCTTTGATCATCTTTTTGATGAGCGTTGTCTTGCCCGCGCCGAGGAAACCGGAATAAATATCAATTTTTGTCATACAAACACCCTCTATAAGCATTGAAATTATGCTTAGTATATCACGTTCCACCGGCAACATCAAGCGCCACGCCGGAAATCTTCTGCTTTTCCGGCGAAAATCGATTGACAAATACAAAGGCGTGTGTTAAAATACATTGCGTCCTGTGAGATAGTATATTCGGAGAGATGTCCGAGCGGTTTAAGGAGCTGGTCTTGAAAACCAGTGACACAGCAATGTGCCGTGGGTTCGAATCCCACTCTCTCCGCCATTCTTTCCACATTTTCATTCGACCTGCGGAAGTACCCAAGAGGCCGAAGGGGCTCCCCTGCTAAGGGAGTAGTCGTCTAAAAAGCGAGCGAGAGTTCGAATCTCTCCTTCCGCGCCAAAAAGAAAAGCAGTCAAGATTTGATTCTTGGCTGCTTTTCTTTGCATTATTCTGCGTATTTCGAAAAAATGCGGAACTTTTAGCCTGAAAAGATTTTGAATTTCCGATGCTTCAACATAGCATAACCTGACATGAAAAAGCACCGAAATACACGGGTGTGAACACAGCTGCGAACACAGTCAAAAAACTCCATACATCTTTGTCGCGGCCTCATTGAGCGTGTCGTCAAGCACGTCTGTGTAGATGTCCATCGTGGTGGAGAGCTGGGCGTGACCAAGCAGCTGCTGGGCGTTTTTGCTGTCCGTTTTGTCAAAAACGGCGGCATTGACAGGATGCCTGATCTGTGATAAATTGGAACAAACAGGCTGCTGCGGCAACCGGAGTGAGAGGAGAATATCACCATGGAAAAACGACCGGTCGTGATCTGTACCGATCCCGGCATTGATGATTTTATTGCGCTGTGTCTGATGCTGGCGCATCCGGAATTTGACGTACTGGGCATCATTGCGCTCAGCGGCAACGTGGGACTGGACATTACGGTGAACAACGCGCTGGTCGTGAAGGAGCTTTGCGGCCGTCCGGATATTCCGGTGCTGGCCGGAAGTGCAAAGCCGCTGGTGCGGCCGGTGCGCTCGGCGTGCAATATCCACGGGCAAAGCGGCCTTGGAAAATCGGTCTGCCTGCACTCTGCGCTGCCGGTACACGCCGAAAACGGCGCGGCGTTCCTTGCGCGCATGGCAAAGGCATACGCGGGAAAGCTGGAGGTCATCTCCCTTGGGCCGCTGACCGATGTTGCGCTGGCGGTGACGCAGGAGCCCGAGATCGTGCCGATGATCAAAAACGTGCTGGTGATGGGCGGCGGCGTGCATCTGGGTAACGCAACGGCGTATGCGGAATTTAATATTGTAGCAGACCCCGAGGCGGCGGCCGCAGTTTTTTCCTCGGGCGTACATATGACCATGGTGGGACTGGATGCAACACACCGGTGCATCATGCCGCGCAGCGCGATTGGCCAGCTGCCGCAGGAAAACGCACTTGGCCGCGCAATTGCCGCCATGCTGAACGATTATGCGGATATCTATCTTTCGGTGCACGGGATTACGGGCATGATCATCCATGATGCCATCTGCGTGCTGATGCTGTGGCATCCGGAGTGGTTTGAGCGGCATGAGTGGCATGTTGCGGTCTGTCTGGACGAGGGCGAACACCTGGGACAGACCGTGGCCGATGAGAGCGGCGCGGGCGGCAGCGCACCAAACTGCACCGTGGTGATGGACTGCGACGCGCAGAAGATCAACGACTGCATCGTTGCAGAATTGCAGCAGATCATTCGGAATGTATAAGTAAGAATATATATGGTCAAGCTTTCCGTCCACAACAAGCTGCTCAATCCTGCTGACCATTTCATCTGTCGTAATGCTCGCTTCCATTGCTGTTCTGGCGAACTTGCTGACTTTCTTCTTGCCGTCTACAGACTTCGGTACGTCTACCACACGCGCGGGGTTCTCTCCGGCCTCAATCGCGCCGTATTCGTTCAGCGCGTGGGAATAGGGGTCAAAACCGGCCTCTGCCGCGCCTACGCTGGATTCTGCGTTCGGGATATTTTTCTGGTTGACAAT
>CAZPYW010000198.1:0-2643 GCA_964590095.1 uncultured Oscillospiraceae bacterium
GCGCGCTTCGCGCGCAAAAATTCCGCGCCCCTTGGGCGCAAAGTTCGTACAGCAGTCGGGAGAAGTCTGCAATGAAAAAACATCTGACAAACCTGCTTTTACTCCTTGCACTCCTTGCAGGCGTGTCCCTGCTTCTGTACCCCACCGTCAGCGACTACTGGAATGAGCGGCACGCCTCGCGCGCCGTGGCCAGCTATGCGCAGGATGTGGAAAATATGGACGATGACCGCTATGAACAGCTCTGGCAGGACGCTGCGGACTATAACGCCGCGCTGCTGCGGCGCGAAAACGTCTATTTTCTTGCTGACTGGCAGCGGGAGGAGTATGACGCGCTGCTGGACGTCAGCGGCACAGGCATTATGGGCTATATTGAGATTCCTACCATCAATGTCTCGCTTCCCATCTATCACGGGACGGACGACGCGGTGTTACAGATCGCGGTGGGGCATCTGGACTGGACCAGTCTGCCGGTGGGCGGGGAAAGCTCGCACTGCGTTCTTTCGGGACACAGGGGACTGCCCAGTGCAAAGCTGTTTACCAATCTTGACCGCGTGGTTGTGGGCGATACGTTCACGCTGCGCGTGCTGGATGAAATTTTGACGTATGAAGTGGATAAAATTCTGATCGTAGAGCCGGAGGACGTGTCGGCGCTGACCGTGGAGGATGGGAAAGACCTCTGTACGCTGGTCACGTGTACGCCGTATGGCATCAACTCGCACCGGCTGCTGGTGCGCGGACACCGCGTCCAGACCGTGCAGGAGGAGGTGGCCGTCCGACTGACCTCTGATGCGATTCAGGTTGAGCCGCTGATCGTTGCGCCGCTGGTGGCGCTGCCGGTGCTGCTGGTGCTGGCGCTGGGTGTGATGCTGTTTGGCGGCAGAAAAAAACGAAACGGAGAGGATGAACATGCGTAAGCTGAAACGAAATATGCGTGCAGCGCTGGTTGCAGCGCTGGTTCTGGCGCTTACGCTGCTCCCCGTGGCGGCGCAGGGCGCAATCGACACCGATAAGGCCGTCACGCTGACCGTCCGCTATTGGCACGAAAAAACGCCCATCGAGGGCGCGCCGGTGGAGATTTACCGTGTGGCCGACGTGTCGGCATATGGCGAGTATACGCTTTGCGGCGATTTTGCCGGATATCCCGTCCGCGTCAGCGATCTGGATGCCGAGGGCTGGCAGACGCTGGCCGAGACGCTGACCGGCTATGTTCAGCGCGACAAGGTAAAGCCGCTGGACAGCGGCAAAACCGACGCGCGCGGCTATCTGACCTTCCCAAAGACGCAGAAGTCGATGACGGCGGGGCTGTATCTGGTGATCGTGCGGCAGTTTATCGCCGGACAGCTGGTGTATACGACCGAGCCGTTTCTGGTCGCGCTCCCCAATCCCGACAGCGCGAGCAATTCGTGGAGCTATGACGTGACCGTCAGCCCCAAGCATACGCGCGGCTATCCCTCAGCCAACGACCCCACCAACCCCGACGGCAGCACGACGACCATCGACCGCAAGGTGCTGAAGGTCTGGGACGCGCCCAGCGGCACGACGCTCCCCAGCAAAATTACCGTCCAGCTGCTGAAAAACGGCGCGGTCTATGATACTGTGACGCTGAACAAGCAGAACAACTGGCGACACACGTGGAGCAAGCTTCCCAAATACGACGCCGCTGGCCGCCCAATCGAATGGCGGCTGACCGAAAGCGAGACGAAGGGCTATACCGTCACCGTCTCGCAGCAGGGGCAGACCTTTGTTGTGACCAATACCGCCGACAGGACAGATTCGCCCAATAAGCCTGGCTCACCGTCTTCGCCGTCTTCACCCAGCTCGCCGTCAAGGCCGTCGGGAGGCGGCTCACAGCTGCCGAACACCGGCGTTTTGTGGTGGCCGGTGCCGGTGATGGGGACGCTTGGCGTGGCGGCGCTGGTCTTTGGCTGTCTGCGCGGGAGAAAGAAGCGCGATGACTAAGCGGCAGATCCTGTTTGTGGCGCTGGGGCTGCTGCTGATCGTGGGGGCGCTGGCGCTGACGGCGCGGAATCTGATGGACGACGCGCGGGCGTCGATGTCGGCTGAGGTCGCGCTGCGGCAGCTGTCGATTGAGCTGCCCACGCGCCCGCAGACAAGCGCGCCGACCCTCCCCACCGGCGAGGGCACGGACGAGGAAAATATTCCGGACTATATTCTCAATCCCGAAATGGATATGCCGGTACGCGAGATCGACGGCAGCAGCTATGTTGCGGTGTTGTCGATTCCCGATCTTGAGCTGGCGCTCCCGATTGCGGCAGAGGCGACGGACGAGGCGCTTCGGCTGACGCCGGCGCGCTATTCCGGCTCGGCGTATCGGAACGATCTGGTGATTGCGGGACACAACTATACCAGCCATTTTGCAAAGCTCTATACGCTGAAACAGGGCGCGCAGATCGAGCTGACCGACATGGACGGAAACGTCTTTCGGTATGCGGTGCTCGATCAGGAGCGCCTGCTCCCCAGCGACATTGACGGCATGACCACCGGCGACTGGGACATGACGCTGTTTACCTGCACCGTCGGCCGCCAGTATCGCATCGCTGTCAGATGTATCCGGACGCAGTGAGCTGGCGCATGCTTTGACGTATCGCAACACGGTCAAAAGCCGATAGAAAAGCACACACC
>CAZPYW010000199.1:0-2570 GCA_964590095.1 uncultured Oscillospiraceae bacterium
CAAGTGACCCGCGTGCATCGCACGCGGGTCACTTTTTTCATACACGTTTTCCCATTTCATAGGCCTCGGTCATGGCCTGTGTATCCCTGACCTCGCCCTTTTCATACACGCCCATGCCGTAGACGACGCCCATTTCCTTTGCGCCCTCAACGCAGTCGGCATAGCCGCGGAAGCAGTTCAGCGTTGTCTCTGCCGCTGCCCGCTCGCCGTCGGCGGCGGTGACGATGTAGTAAAATTCCTTATCCCTGACCTCAAGCCAGCGGGCGACCGTCCGGTCGATCACCGCCTTGAGCTGCGCATCGATCGCGTAAAAATACACGGGGCTTGCCAGCACGATCACATCCGCGTCGATCATCTTCTGTAAAATCTCGCCCATATCATCCCGAATCGCGCACGCGCCGGTCTGCTTGCAGACGTAGCAGCCGCGGCAATAGCCCACGTTTTTCTCTGCCACGCGGATTTTTTCCACCAGATGTCCCGCCTCAGCTGCGCCCCTTGCAAACTCGTCACACAGGATGTCCGAGTTTCCGTTTTTTCGGGGACTGCCGGATAAAATCAAAACCTGTTTGCCCATGCCGCGCCTCATTTCAGCGCAGCGCCGTCGGAAAAGGCATTGCCGACCTTTTCGCCCAGCACATAGTAGGCGTGGTTCATGCCGTCATAGGTGATGGGGCGCAGCTTCATGGGGTCGATTTTGCCATCGGTCAGAACCCACTCCTCCGCGCAGACGTTGACGATCTCGCCGACCATCCGGCAGCTCTCGGGGTCATAGCTGATGAGTCTGCACTCCACCGCCATGGGCAGCTCCTCGATCAGCGGCGCATCGACAAATTCGCTTCTGACCGTATGCAGGCCGGCCTTTTCCAGCTTGTCTTCCACATTGTTGCCGGACACCAGCCCGACATAGTCACAGGGAACAACCGTATCGGCCGTTGCCATGCTGACGGTAAACGCTTTGCGCTTCAGAATATTTTTGACCGTCTTGTGTCCCGCGCTCAGGCACATGGAAAGCTCATTGCTCTCACTGATGCCGCCCCATGCGGCGTTCATCGCGTCCGGCGTGCCGTTTTCATCATAGGAGCCGATGATAAACACCGGCTGGGGGTACAAAATGGGCTTCGCGCCAAAATTCTTTCTCATTGCAATACGCTCCTTTACCAGTTCTTTTTATCCTTGGTGCAGTCGTGCTGTTTTTTCCGCTCCTCCACCATCTTCACAAACCATTCTACCATATTTGGGTCCGTATGGGAGAAAAAACTGCTCTCTTTTTTATCCAGTGCCGCAATCGCGTTCATGTCCTCGTCGCAGAGAGCAAAGTCAAAGACGTCAAAATTTTCCTCCATCCGCTCGACATGCGTGGATTTGGGGATCACGACCGTGCCGCGCTGTAAATGCCAGCGCAGGATGACCTGTGCAGGTGTTTTGCCATAGCGCGCGCCGATCGCTTTCAGCTCCGGCAGCTCAAACATGCCGCCGCGTCCCTCGCCAAACGGCGCCCAGGCCTCCATCTGTACGCCGTATTTTTCGTGCCAGCGTCTGCTTTCCAGCTGCTGGTTGTGCGGATGAATCTCGACCTGATTGACCTGCGGCTTGATGCGGCAGAAGGACACCAGATCGATCATGCGGTCGGCGTAGAAGTTGGAAATGCCGATGGCACGGATTTTACCCTCGTCATACAGCTCCTCCAACGCGCGATACGCGCCGTAGACATCGCCAAACGGCTGATGCAGCAGGCACAGATCCAGATAGTCCACGCGCAGCTTGCGCATGGACTCCAGCACCGACGCGCGGCATGCATCATGCCCGTAGTGCTCAATCCAGACCTTGGTGGTCAGGAAAATATCCGCTCTTGCAACGCCGCTTTTTTCAATCGCCGCGCCGACCTCTTCCTCGTTAAAATAGCTCTGCGCCGTGTCGATCAGCCGATAGCCCACGCGCAGTGCATCCTGCACACAGCGCGCACATTCGTCCTTCGTGACCTGATACACGCCATAGCCCAGCTGCGGCATCCGGACGCCGTTGTTCAGCGTAACATATTGCATCTGCCTCACCCTTTCTGTCAGTTGACATCAAAAACGTTTCCTGCTATCCTTTGAGCAGATCATACACCTTAAAGTCAGCTTTCAGTCAAGGGGGAATTTTCATGCTCTACACAGTTGGCGAAATGGCCAGACTGACCGGCATACCGGCCTCAACGCTGCGCTATTACGACAAGGAGGGGCTGCTGCCCTTTGTCGCGCGCGCCTCCGGCGGGATGCGGATGTTTCAGGACAGCGATTATGAATGGCTGCAAACGATCACCTGTCTGAAAAAGACCGGCATGCAGCTGCGCGACATCCGCGCCTTTATCCAGATGGCAATGCAGGGCGATGCAACCATTGATGCGCGGCTGGCGCTGATCAAGCAGCAGCGCGATATTGTCCGTCAGCAGCTTGACGAGCTTCAGCAGACACTGGACACACTGGATTTCAAGTGCTGGTACTATGAGACGGCAAAGCAGGCCGGCACGACCGCCGTCCCCCGCGATATGCCGCCCGAGGCGCTCCCCGCGCGCTTTCGCGCCGTGCGGC
>CAZPYW010000200.1:0-2555 GCA_964590095.1 uncultured Oscillospiraceae bacterium
CACAAACTTTTTTCGCTGTATGCAGCAGGGTGTTGAATTTTGCGGGGGTTTGTGATATACTTTTGACATAATGTGTACTTGGTTGAAGTGGGCGCTGCGCTAACGGGGATTCCCGCGCGGCCAACAGACCCGCGCAGGAGGAGGAGCGCTGCCGCATGACGGATCGTGAGCTCAAACGGCTCAGCAGAATTGAGCTGATCGACATCATTTATGAGCTTCAGACACGCAATGAGCAAAATGAGGCCGCGCTGGCCGCGCTGCAAGAAAAGCTGGACGACCGGCTTTTGCACATCAGCGAAAGCGGCTCGATCGCAGAGGCCGCACTCCGTGTCAGCGGGATTTTTGATGCCGCGCAGACGGCGGCTGACCAGTTTTTAAGCTCTGTCCACGCGGCAAACAGCGGGATGGAGGAAAAACAGGCTGAAACCGACCGCATGTGCGCAGAAAAGCTGGCCGAGGCCGAGCGCCTTTGCAGCGAGCGGCTGCGCACGGCCGAGCAGGAGGCACAGCAGCTTGTCGATGCGGCTACGCAGAAGGCTGAGACGCTGGTGCATGAGGCCGAGACACGCGCGCAGAGCATCGTCCATGACGCGAACCTCCGCTCTGAGGAGGACTGGAAGCGCTTTAATGAGCGCGCTGACGAATTTATCCGGAAACACAGCGCGCTGTGTACGCCGTAAGCCATAAGGGGCCGACATCATGAAAAAACGAAACGGCGCGCCGGTCGATCTGCCCACAACACAGCAGCTTGACCATGAGCGAAAGCGTCTGCGCTATCGAAAACGATATAACCGCACGCTGAAAAGCACCATTGCGGTGCTGGTGGTCGTGGCGGCGCTGGCGGTGCTGGTGGCAATGCTGTGGATGCCGGTGCTGCGCATCTATGGAAGCTCCATGGTGCCCACGCTCTGTGACGGCCAGATCGTCGTCAGCGTCAAGACCGAAAGCTTTGCCCCGGGCGATATCGCCGCGTTTTACCATGGCAACAAGCTGCTGATCAAGCGCTATATCGCCGGCCCCGGCCAGTGGGTGGACATCGATGATGACGGCAATGTGTTTGTCGACGGGCAGCCGCTGGATGAGCCGTATCTGGCGGAAAAGGCCTATGGCCAGACCAATATCGAGCTTCCGTATCAGGTACCCGAGGCACGCTATTTTCTGATGGGTGACAACCGCGACGTTTCGGTCGACTCCCGAAACACCACCGTCGGCTGTATCTCCAAGGATCAGATCGTGGGCAAGGTGGTTTTCCGCCTCTGGCCGCTCGACGATTTCGGGCCGGTCGGCTGATGAGCCTGCCGCGGCATGCTTATATCTATCCGACATATCATCATTTTGAAATTTGATTCTGCCAGTTGAATGCAGGGAAGTGTAAGACGTATGAAAGCAGCGTTTCCGATGCGGGCAACTGAATATCTGAAGGCGCACAGCAAAAAGGCACGCTGGCACAGAGTTCTTACGGTGCTTTCCTGCATTGTTGTGTTCTGTACCGTCTACGCGCTGATCCTCCCCGCCATCACCATGGCGCAGGAGACGGCTTTCTGTGGGCATGAGGCGCACGTACACGAGCCGGAATGCTATGAAACGGTCTGCATCTGCGGCCTTGACGGCATCAGCGAGGAAGAGCTCGCTGCACATGCGCATGGCGAGCTGTGCTATCCCGAGGGGGATACCTATACCTGTCCGCTCCCCGAATCGCCCGCGCACACGCATGATATGCTGTGCTTTGACGAAAGCGGGGGGCTTCTTTGCGGCCTGGACGAGGGCGAGGGACACCGGCACGGCGAGACGTGCATGACGCAGGAGGGCGTACTGCACTGCGTGCTGGACGGCGTACACGTTCACAGCGCCGACTGCTATGAGGAGCAGTGCATCTGCGGCCTGGAAGAGCATGAGCACACGCTTTCGTGCTATTCTGACCCGAACGCCGACACCGAGACGGCCGCCGTGTGGGAGCGCACCGTTCCGCAGGAGCTGAGCGGCGTCTGGGCAGACGACGTGCTTGCCGCCGCCAAGAGCCAGCTGGGCTATACGGCCAGCGTCCGCAATTATCAGGTGGATGAAAACAACGGCATCCACGGCTATACGCGCTATGGCGCGTGGTATGGCTACCCCTATGGCGAGTGGTGCGCCATGTTCGTCTCGTTCAGCCTCCACTATGGCGGCGTAAAGGATACCGATTTCCCATACGCCTCCGGCTGTGTGTACTGGACGGAAAAGCTGGTCGAGCGCGAGCTGTTTGCCGCCGCGGACAGCTATACGCCGCGCGCGGGCGATCTGGTCTTCTTCGATGGAGACGGCGATACGCTTGCAGACCACGTGGGTATCGTGCTGGATGCACCCGACAAGGACGGCCTGTTCCGCACCATTGAGGGCAACATCGACGGCTGCGTACAGACGCGTTCACACGCGATGAACGAGGAAACGCTGTTTGGCTTTGGCCTTTTGCCCGAGAACCCCGAAAAGATGGAAGACAGCGGCGACAGCGCCGAAAATGGAGAACAGACCGGCGATGCTGCAACGCCGGATTCGAATGCCGGTACAGACAATGACAG
>CAZPYW010000201.1:0-2552 GCA_964590095.1 uncultured Oscillospiraceae bacterium
TGCTGCTGTCCGATCAGCGAAAAGCAGACAGCCTCGTCCTCTGCCTCCGGTGGGATACGATAAATGATCAATAGACATCCGCCCGCCTTTATGTTATACTTTAAAAGAACTTATGAAATTGCAGGTGCCGCTATGTCATTTCCTTTTTTTCCGGACATCATTCTTCCCGCGCTGACCGACCTGACGCCTGAGCTGCTGCTTGCGCGCGGCGTGGATTTTCTGATGCTGGACTTTGATAACACCATCGTCCCCTACACAAGCGACGTTCCGACGGAAGCCATGCGTGCGTGGCTTGCGCAGATGCAGCAGTCGCAGATCCGCCTGTGCGTGGTCTCCAACAGCAAGCGCGGGCGCGTCAGAGAATTCTGCAAGGCGTATGGACTGGACTGTATCACGCACGCGAGAAAGCCCTTTCAGCGCGGCATTCGCGAATGCCTGAAAACCTATGCGCTTTCACCCAGCCAGGCCGCACTGGTGGGCGACCAGATCTATACGGACGTGCTTGGCGCAAAAAGCGGCGGGCTGACGGCCATTCTGGTTCGCGCGATCAACAACCACAACATCTGGCTGCGGCTGCGGCATGTGGCAGAACTGCCGTTTATCGGCGGGGCAAGGCTCTATCTGGCGGCGCAGGCGCGGCGCGCGCGGAAAAATACCGGAAAAAACTGATTATTTTATCGGGATAGCTTGAAAAATCCGCGCCCTTGTTGTAAAATCTAAAGAGCTGTTGTGTGGTGTCAGTTGACAAGCGTACATGAGCCATCGCGTAAGCTTGTCAGCTGGCATCGGTTATGAAACTTTTTAATTGGAGGAACACTATTATGGCAACAATTACTGCCGGTGATTTCAGAAACGGCAAGACGTTTGAGATGGACGGCAAGATCATGCAGGTCGTCGAATTCCAGCACGTCAAGCCCGGCAAGGGCGCTGCTTTTGTCCGCACCAAGATGAAGAACGTCGTGACCGGCGCTGTGACCGAAACCTCGTTCAACCCCACCGCAAAGTTTGAAGAAGCGTTCATCGAGCGCAAGGACTATGAGTACAGCTACAACGACGGCGATCTGTACTACTTCATGGATCAGGAAACGTTCGACATGCTCCCCCTGAACAAGGACACGCTGGACGACTCCTTCCGCTTCATCAAGGAAAACACCGTCTGCAAGCTGCTCAGCTACAAGGGCAACGTTTTCGGTATCGAAACGCCCAACTTCGTTGAGCTGGAAGTCACCAAGGCTGACCCGGGCGTCAAGGGCGACACCGCCACCAACGTCACCAAGCCCGCTACGGTCGAAACCGGCGCCGAGATCAAGGTTCCGCTGTTTATCAATGAGGGCGACCGCATCCAGATCGACACCCGCACGGGCGAATATCTGGGTCGCGCTAAGGGCTGATCTTCACCGATCGCCACGATGTTTGAAAACCTGACCGACTGAAAGGAGAAGCACAATGACTCTTTCCGAAAAAGCCGCATACCTCAAGGGATTGATGGACGGGCTGAAGCTGGACACCGAGAAGGACGAGAATAAGGTTCTGGCCGCTGTTGTGGATATGCTTCACGATGTGGCAGAGAATCTGACCGATCTTGAGGATGTCGTGGACACCATCTCTGACGAGCTGGACTGCATCGAGGAAGACCTCGACACCATCGATGAGTATCTGATGGATGATGAAGAGGACGACGATTACGAGGATGAGGACGACGACGAGGACGACTATGATTTCGGCGATGACGAGATCATCTATGAGGTAAAGTGCCCCACCTGCGGTGAGGTCATCAATCTCGACGAGGAAATGCTCGACGAGGGCTCGATCGTCTGCCCCAGCTGCGGCGAAGAACTGGAATTCGACGCAGAAGAGGCCGAAGAGGAATAAGCAAACGCTTCATGAAAATGGCGCGCCCGCACAGCTTGTGCGGGCGCGTTTTGTCTTCTGCCGCAGCTGGCATAGAGGGGAAAATTGTAAAATTTCAGATTGCGCGATATGCGCCCCTGTGGTATGATCGTAGTATCAGGACGAAGGACTGCGCGATGCATGTTCAGAAGTCCCGAGATGCACGCTTTGTGCGATAAAACTGCTGAAATGGAGGTATGATCTTATGACTCGATGCCGAAGACACATGGAAAACGCGCCAATGGAACATGCCGCTTTGCTGCGAAAACGCAGGACACGGAGGCAGACCTGCATCCAGCTGCGGCCATGGCCGCGAGGGCATTTTGACACATGGGGCAGGGAAGAAGAAAAGGAGCGTGACTGAGGATGCACGCAGCATATCCGAGGTCTATGCGCTGCTGAGGAGCCTTGGTCTGACAGAAGACTATCTGGGGTATCATCAGACGGCATATGCCATCCATCTGGCCGTGCAGCGGCCTGAGCGGCTGAGCTGTATGCTGCAGCGCCTCTATCCGCATGTTGCGGCGCACTTTGAGACAGACTGGCGCTGCGTTGAGCGCAACATCCGCACGGCGGTCGACGTGGTCTGGCGATCAAACCGCGCGCTGCTGGAACAGCTGGCGCAGCACACACTGGATCAGAAGCCGAGCGTGGCACAGTTT
>CAZPYW010000202.1:0-2542 GCA_964590095.1 uncultured Oscillospiraceae bacterium
CCAAACAGCTTCGCTGCGTTTTCAAACGTCGCCTGTTCGACCGCTTCCAGCGGAAGTCCCTTGATCTCTGCGATCTTTTTGGCCGTCTGCACCACCATGCTGGGGTCACAGCGCTGGCCGCGGAAGGGCTCGGGCGCCATATAGGGGCTGTCGGTTTCGACCATGATGCGCTCCAGCGGCAGCCAGTCCACGATATGCACGCGCCGCGCGTTCTTAAACGTCAGCGTGCCGGTAAAGCTCAGATACCAGCCGCGCGCGACCAGCTCCTTTGCCAGCTCCAGACTGCCGGAGTAGCAGTGGAATACGCCGGTGACGTCGCGGAAATCGTCCAGAATTTTGATCACGTCGTCATGCGCCTCACGCGCGTGGATGACCACCGGCAGCCCCAGCTCACGCGCCAGCTGAAGCTGAAGCCGGAACGCGTTTTTCTGCGCCTCACGCGGCACATCGTCGTGGAAATAGTCCAGACCAATTTCGCCCACGGCGCGCACGCGCGGGTTTTTGCACATTTCCCGATAGACCTCGATCCGTGCCGCGTCCACGTTTTCCGCGTCGTCCGGATGGCTGCCCACCGCCGCCCAGATCCAGTCATAGCGCTCGGCCAGCGCGACCGACCGCTCGGACGAGGGCAGGTCTGCACCGATATTCATCATGCGGCACACGCCGTTTTCGCGCATCCGCGCGAGCACGTCCGCAAAATCCGGCTGGAAGCACGTTTCATCCAGATGAGCATGGGAATCAAAAAACATAATGGGTTCTCCTTTCGCGCAAATGCGCATATATTCCTTCGTTCTGCCCGCGCTGCGGGCAGTTTTCAGCCAAAGTCAAAGCCGATTTCGATCTCGCCCCATGTGGGCTGCGTCTCGTCCAGCCATTTTACCATGGCCGTGTTGCTTTGTGCAAGCGTTACCTGCTGCGCATCCACTGCCGCCGCCAGCGCCGGCAAAAACCGGCTGTCAGGCAGCAGCTCATGCACAAGCACCGTGCCGTCCTCCCTGCGCTCGACCGCGGCGCAGCCAGCGCCGCTTCCCAGCCGGAGCGCATAAAAGTCGATCGAGCAGCCGGCCAACTCCAAAAGCGGCTTTGCATAGCGCACATGCACCGTGTCCCACAAAAGCGTCTCACGCAGACCGGCGTAGGAGATCAGGTCTGTTTTCTCTGCCTGTCCGCACGCGGCAGGCAGATTTTCTGTCTTCCAGCCGCGCGGCGCGCCGCGATAGCCAAGCCTCTGATACATCGCACAAAGCGCCGCATCAGCCGGCACCAGAAGCACGCAGGACACGTATTTCTTTTTCAGCTCCTTCTCAATGTGCCCCAGAAGCGCGCGGCAGACGCCCTGCTTTCGAAAGCGCGGGTCAGTCGCCACGGCATAGAGATACGCCGCCTGCTTTTCTGCTCCGTCACAGCAGACGGTATGCGGCATGACACAGGCCGCCGCGGCCAGCGTTTCTCCCTCGGTCGCCGCATAGATGGTGCAGACGGGCGCAGCTGTCCGGAAAAAATCGTCCAGCTCCTGCGCACTGTCGCCAAAGCCCGCGCTCCAAAGTGCGCGCAGCTGCGGCACAAGCGAATCCTTCAGTCTTTGATACCGCATGATGCGTCCTCCCGCCAGTCGGCAAAGTATTTTTCCAGCAGCAGCGTGGGCTGATAGGACTCCTTCGCGCGCCGCAGCCCCGGCTCGCCCATATCGTCCTCACGGTTCAGAAATTCCACCGTGGGGTATTTTTCTGCGATCATGCGCGCAAATTCGCGGTTGATCACGGCATATGCGCCGTTAATAGACGAAAACGCCTTTTCAAAGCAGACGTCATAGTACCGTTCATTCAGCTGCGCGCCCAGCGAAAAGGCCAGCACCCGCTCCCCCTCCATCAGCAGCAGACCGTCCATCTTTGTCTGCGCAAAGGAAGCAAATGCGCGCGCAAGGGCTGTCTTCTCCTGCTCGATCTGCTCGCTGCTCTCATGGACGGCGTACCATTCCTCCGCCATTTTCCTGCATAATTCGACAGTTTCAGACGTCACCGGCACGATGCGATAGTCCGGATGCTCGGCGGCAAAGCGGTTACAGTGGTTGCGCTTGGATTGCAGCTTCTTTCCGTGCAGCTCGGTCAGCTCCTCGACCGTATAGATATAGTCGAACGAATCGCGGTACGGCGTAAATACAAATTGCTCCGGAAACAGCTGTTCCAGCGCCTCGCGCCTGTCCGGCGTCACACCGCGCAGCCGAAATGCGCCGCCACGTTCTTTTGCGTCCTGGTGCAGCTGCTCAATGGCCGCCTTCAGATCGCCGTCTCCGACGGGACAGAGATAGACCTCGCGCCCATCCTGTGTGATATGCTGCGTGATCATGCCGCAGACCTCGCCCGCCTGCCCGTAATAGCAGTCCCAGAAATACATATTGTGAAAGCCCGTGTCTGCGCCCGCGCAGCCCGCGCGGTACAAAATCGGGGAAAGCCGGTCGAAATCACCGGCAGAAAGGTCGTAAAATGTCAGCATACTTACCTCGTTTTCTTTGATCGATATTATTGTATCACATCTGTCAATT
>CAZPYW010000203.1:0-2492 GCA_964590095.1 uncultured Oscillospiraceae bacterium
GCGCATGCTGTTCTGGTTGGACACGGCGTTGATCGTCTCATACAGCCGGTCAACGCGCTGGCCGGTCAGCGCCGAGATATAGACGATCGGCGCGTACTGCATATAGCTCAGATCGCGGCGGATGTCCTGTGTCATGTTATCCATGGTGTGCGTGTCTTTCTCAATTGCGTCCCACTTGTTGACAACGATGATGCACGCCTTGCCAGCCTCGTGTGCAAGACCGGCGACCTTGGTGTCCTGCTCGGTCACGCCCTCATTGGCATCGATCAGAATCAGGCACACGTCTGCGCGCTCAATTGCGGAAACGGTACGCATGTTGCTGTAGCGCTCGACCGCGTCATCGACCTTGGACTTGCGGCGCAGACCCGCCGTATCGATAAACAGGTACTTGCCCCAGTCGTTTTCAAAATAGCTGTCAATCGCGTCGCGCGTGGTGCCGGCAACGCTGGAGACGATCACGCGCTCTTCACCCAGAATGCGATTGAGCAGACTGGATTTCCCGACGTTCGGCTTGCCGATGATGGCGACTTTGATGACGTCCTCGTCGTATTCCTCTTCCTCGACCTCGGGGAAGGCCTCGACGCACGCGTCCAGCAGATCGCCCGTTCCGTGGCCGTGGATGGCGGACACCTCGATCGGGTCGCCCAGACCCAGCCCATAGAACTCATAGCTCTCGGGATTCACGCCGCCGGTCTGGTCGCACTTGTTGACGGCCAGCACCACGGGCTTCTTCGCGCGCTTGAGCATGGAGGCAACCTCGGCATCGGCGGCAGTCAGGCCAACCGTCACATCGACAACCATGATGATGACATTTGCCGTCTGGATGGCGATCTCGGCCTGGCGGCGCATGAATTTCAGCATGTCATTGTCCGTTCCCGGCTCAATGCCGCCGGTATCGACCAGCATAAAGTTTTTTCCGCACCATTCGCAATCGCCGTAGATCCGATCTCGCGTGACGCCCGGGGTATCCTCGACAATCGCCATGCGGCGGCCGGTCAGCTTATTAAACAACATCGATTTGCCGACATTGGGACGGCCAACGATGGCTACGATGGGTTTTGACATAATATGCTTCCTCCTTTTCGTTCCCGACTAAGAAAAGAGGGGGGTGCGCAGACACCCTCCTCTCATTCTCGTATCGAGCGAAAATCACTCTGCCGACTCGGCAGCGATCACTTCACGGCCATTGTAGTAGCCGCAAGCCTTACAAACTCTGTGAGGCAGGCGGGGCTCGCCGCACTTGGGGCAAGCAACGACGCCGGGGATCGCCAGCTTCCAATGCGAGTTGCGTCTCTTATCTCTTCTGGCGCTGGATACTTTTCTCTTGGGTACTGCCATTTGGTACACCTCCTTGGTTGAAATGCCTCTCGGCACATTGTCTACTTTTTCTTGTCCAACAACTGCTGAAGGACGGCAAATCGGGAATCCGGCTCCGGTCTGCAATCACAAGCACCCTCATTCAGGTTCTTGCCGCAGCGGCAGCAGAGTCCTTTGCAATCTTCACGGCACAGCAGCTTCTGATCCATGTTCAGGACAAAGGCCGTTGTAATGATGTCGTCAAGATCGGCACAATTCTCCACAAGTTCGAAAACCCACGGGTTTTCAAAATCGTCGGATTCCATGCTGGTGACCAGCACAGCCTCGATGGGATACTCCACCGGACGCGCAAAGGCAGCGGCGCATCGATCGCAGATCCCGTGCAGCGTGGTGGTGATCGTCCCCGCAAGCGTGAGGACGCCGGCTGTATTGCGCACGCGGCCGGAGGCCAGAACCGGCTCGGTCACGGGGCAGCAGCCGCCAAACTGCATGGTGTGCAGATCAAGGCTAGTCTGAAAGGGAGCCACACTGCCGTCTGTTGTGATAATCTTTCTCAGATCCAGAAGCATAGCGCCCTCCAATCCAGAATCATGCAGTGGATATTATACCGAAAGCAGTCGGGAAAGTCAAATACTATTTCTGTTTTTTCGTAAAAATTTTCGCGTCTTTCGCGGCGCTTTACACAGCCGCTTCCGCGTGATAGAATATTCCTACCCTTTATCTGGTGTACCGGAGGCGTTTATGAAAGAATTGACCGTCGGCGCGAACGACGCAGGACAGCGTCTTGACCGCTTTGTGTCCAAGGCTGTGCCGCTTCTGCCCGAGGCGCTGCTGCAAAAATACATCCGACTCAAGCGCATCAAGCTTGGCGGCAAGCGCTGTGAGCGCGGCACGCGTCTGAATGCGGGCGACGTGATACAGCTTTATATCAACGACGAGTTTTTTGACACGCCGCGACAGGAAAACGCCTATCTGACCGTCGCCGCGCCAAAGCTCAACATCGTCTATGAGGACGAAAACATTCTGCTGGTCGATAAGAAGCCGGGCGTGGCCGTCCATCCGCACGACGGCGCGGAGTACGGCAAGACGCTGATCGACCACATTCAGGCGTATCTGTACGCCAAGCGTGAATGGCGTCCGCGCGAGGAGCACGCCTTTGCCCCCGCGCTCTGCAA
>CAZPYW010000204.1:0-2458 GCA_964590095.1 uncultured Oscillospiraceae bacterium
GACGACCTTGGACGCGTTGTCATCCCGAAAGAGATCCGGCGCACGCTGCGTATCCGCGAGGGTGACCCGTTGGAGATCTATACAGAAAAGGATGGCGAGGTCATTTTTAAGAAATACTCGCCCATGAGCGATCTGAGCGATTTTGCGGCGCAGCTGTGCGACGCGATCGGGAAAAATACAGGGCACATTGCGGCGGTCTGCGACCGCGATGGCATCATTGCCGTGGCCGGTGCGCCGCGGCGCGAGCTGGTGGACAAGCGCGCCTCACAGGAGCTGGAACGGCTGATGGAGTCGCGGCGAATCTATCGCTATCAGGAGGGCGAAAGCCCGATTCCGGCAGCAGATGGTGTTGCGCGCTATCATCTGGGCGTGGCTGCGCCGATCTTGTCCGAGGGTGATCTGATGGGCTGCGTGATGCTCCTGCTTGAGGGCGGAAGCGCGCCGCTGGGTGAGTCCGAGCAGAAGCTGGTGCAGACCGTGGCGGGCTTTCTGGGACGGCAGATGGAAAGCTGACAAAACGGCGTTTGCTCGCATTTGAAACAGAAAACCGGCTCCGCTGCGGCGTAACGCGGCGAGCCGGTTTTTGCGTGCGCGTCCGGCTTTCGCACGCGGAAGCGGCTGCTTTGGCGCTTGACGCAGGGGTGGAGGCAGGTGCGTTTTTCTGCTTTCTGCATCAAACTTTTGCTTATTATCAGCGGACAGGGCTCGTTTTTTAGATAATCCAAACAGCTTTTTCTGGAAAAGGCTGCGCTCAGGTGCGGACAAATGTCTGCACCAGATAAATTTTCTGTGAAAAATGCGCAGTTTTTGCTTTACGCGACTATGTGTTTATGATACAATCACAGTATGCGCGACTAGAGTACTAGTTCATTAAAGAGAAAAAGAGGGAATGGCATGGAGAACAATCGAGGTTCATGGAGCAGCAACCTTGGCTTTATCATGGCTGCTATCGGCTCCGCGGTCGGTCTGGGCAACATCTGGGGCTTCCCCTATAAGATGGGGCGCAGCGGCGGCTTTACATTTTTACTGATTTATATTCTGCTTGCCGTATTCGTCGGTCTGACGATCATGGCAAGTGAGCTGGCGCTTGGGCGCAAAACCGGCACCGGCGTTGTAGGCGCGTACCGCGCAGTATCCAAACGCTTTGGCTGGATTGGCTGGATGGGTCTGATCTCGCCGTTCCTGATCATGAGCTTCTATCCGGTGCTCGGTGCGTACTGCGTGCAGTATATGTCGCTGAATCTGGCAGAGCTCAGCTTTGGTCTGAGCGGCATGTTCGGCCAGGCCATCACCGGCGGCGATACGTTCAGCTCGATGCTGACCAACCCCTTTGGCTGCGCGGTGTTTACCATTATGTTCATGGGCATCTGCATGGTCATCGTCAAGAACGGCGTTTCGGCCGGTATCGAGAAGTTCAACAAGATCGGTATGCCGGCGCTGTTCGTGATGCTGGTCATTGTCATCATCCGTTCGCTGACGCTCCCCAATGCGGTCGAGGGTCTGAAGTTCATGTTTGTCCCCGGATATGCGGTTTCTGCCGGCTTTATCGACGAGGCGCCCAGCTTCATTTCCGTTCTGGCAACGGCGGGCGGGCAGATGTTCTTCTCGCTGTCGCTGGCCATGGGCGCGATGATCACCTATGGCTCGTATCTGGATAAAAAAGAAAATCTGGTCAAGAATTCTGCGGTGATCGTCTGTGCGGATACGCTGGTTGCGCTGATGGCGGGACTTGCCGTCATCCCCGCGGCTGTCGCCAACGGCATTTCCAACGGGATTCCGGTCAATGAGATCGCGCTGGGCGGCCCCAAGCTGCTGTTTGTCACGTTGCAGGATGTGTTTGCCAGCATGGGCACAGCCGGCCCGCTGTTTGGCGTCATCTTCTACCTGCTGGTCATCATCGCGGCGATTTCGTCGGCCATTTCGCTGATGGAGGTTGTTGCGGCCTACTTCATCGACCGCGCGGCTGAAAAGGGCAAGACGGTCAGCCGCAGCAATGTCACGCTGTGGGTCTCGCTGGCCATTATGGTCGTTGCGCTGCTGGTGGCCATTGACGGCCTTGGCTCAAACGGCGTCTATGTGCCGCTGCAGGGGCTGTTCAAGGACGGTCTGCCGATGTTCAACGACTGCTGGCTTGACTTTATGGACTTCTGGTCCGAGGGTCTGATGATGCCGCTTGGCGCGATGCTGACGGCGCTGATGATCGGCTGGGAGCTGAAGCCGAAGCTCGTGCTGGACGAGATCGGCGCGCCCGCCAGCTCAAAATCCTTCCGGCTGTTCTATGGCTTCTGCATGAAGCTGGTCGCGCCGGTCGTCATGGCGCTGGTTCTGGCCGGACAGCTGATCGACTTCTTCACCTGTCCCGCGACAAGCGCGTTCATCGAGCCGCTGTGCTACGGCGTAGCCGGTGCGCTGCTGGTGATCTTCTTCGTTGTCGCGGCCGTGCGCGGCAAAAAGAAAG
>CAZPYW010000205.1:0-2446 GCA_964590095.1 uncultured Oscillospiraceae bacterium
CTACGTGTAGTAGCTTCTGCCAGAGCCAAAAACTATAAGAATGGTCGCAAGTCTGCGGCGCTGAATGCGCCGTGTCGTTCCCCAATCGCGCACGTAGCGCGCAAGATAGCCGTTCTCCAGCTCTTCTTTTTGCATACTTTTTCTGGAGCAGCAGAAAAAGTATGCCTGCGGAGCAAGGGTAAATGCAAATTTGCAAAAGCGTTCTCTCCAACGTGAAACGTTGAAATATGGGGCGCGGCGGGACACATGGGTTTCGCCCTACAAACAATCCCTCAGTCAGCCCTGCGGCTGACAGCTCCCTTGTGTAAAGGGAGCCACTGCACGCTTCGCGTGCGACATATCGAAAAATAACCGAAAGGAACAGATATTATGGAAAAGATCAGACCCCACACGCTCTCCGGCTTTATGGAGCTGCTGCCTGCGCCGCAGACCCGCATGGAGGCGATGATGGACATCCTGCGCAAGACTTACAGCCTGTACGGCTTCACGCCGCTGGACACGCCGGCCATTGAGGCCGCCGATGTGCTGCTGGCCAAGGGCGGCGGCGAGACGGAAAAGCAGATCTACCGCTTTCAGAAGGGCGACAGCGATCTTGCGCTGCGCTTTGATCTGACGGTGCCGCTGGCAAAATACGTTGCGCTGCACTACAGTGAGCTGTCGTTCCCCTTCCGCCGGTATCAGATCGGCAAGGTCTATCGCGGCGAGCGCGCGCAGCGCGGCCGCTTCCGCGAGTTTTATCAGGCGGACATCGATGTGATCGGCGACGGCAAGCTGGACATCGCCAATGAGGCCGAGATCCCCTCGATCATCTACCGCACGTTCACGCGGATGGGACTCAAGCGCTTCCAGATTCGCGTCAACAACCGCAAGATTCTCAACGGCTTTTACGAGCTGCTGGGTCTGACGGCACAGGCGGGCGAGATCATGCGCACCGTGGACAAGCTGGACAAGATCGGCGCAGAAAAGGTCGGCGTGCTCCTGCGTGAGGACTGCGGTCTGACCGACACGGCGGCGGATGAAATTTTGCAGTTTATCGCCATTCGCGGCACAAACAGCGAGGTGCTCGCGGCGCTTGAGGGCTATCGCGGCAGAAATGAGACGTTTGACCTGGGCCTGGATGAGCTGACCACGGTGGTGCGGTATCTTGGCGCGTTCGGCGTGCCGGAGGAGAATTTTGCCGTTGATCTGACCATTGCGCGCGGTCTGGACTACTACACCGGCACGGTGTATGAGACGACGCTTCTGGACTACCCCGAGATCGGCTCGGTCTGCTCCGGCGGACGGTATGACAGTCTGGCCGAGTACTACACCGACCGCGCTCTGCCCGGCGTTGGCATTTCCATCGGTCTGACGCGCCTGTTCTATGTGCTGGGTGAGCAGGGACTGCTCAATCCCGCCTGTCCCTGCGCGCCGGCTGACGTGCTGATTCTGCCGATGACGGGCGATCTGACCTGCGCGGTGCAGACGGCCACGCTCCTGCGCGAAAACGGCATCCGCGCACAGCTGTACTGTGAACAGAAAAAATTCAAGGCGAAGATTCAGTACGCCGACAAGCTCTCGATCCCCTATGTCCTGTTTTTGGGCGAGGATGAGATCGCGTCCGGCACGGTCTCGGTCAAGCGCCTTTCCACCGGCGAACAGGTCAGCGTCCCCATGGCCGAGCTGCCCGCATTTATCCGCGCAGGGCTGTCTGAAAGCGCCGGACAGACCGTTATTCTGGAAAAGTAACTGATACGTATCAAATAGAAAGGAAGAATTCCCATGACACAATCCCGTACCCATACCTGCGGCGCGCTTCGTCTGGCCAATGCCGGCGAGCATGTCACCCTTTGCGGCTGGATGGAAAACGTCCGCGTCGTCGGCAGCAACTTTGCCTTTGTCGTCCTGCGTGACTTCTATGGCACCACCCAGATCGTGATCGAGACCGAGGAGATGATGTCCGTCATCAAGCCCCTGAACAAGGAGTCCACCATTCAGGTCACCGGCACTGTCCGTGAGCGTGCCAGCAAGAATCCCAAGCAGGATACCGGCGAGATCGAGGTCGTCCCCGAAAGCATCACCGTCCTTGGCAAGTGCATCTACAATGAGCTTCCCTTTGAGATCAACCGCAGCCGCGAGGCCGACGAGACGCAGCGTCTGAAGTACCGCTATCTTGACCTGCGCAATCCCGCCGTCAAGAACAACATCATCCTGCGCTGCAACGTCATCGCCGCCATCCGCAAGGCCATGATGGAGCATGATTTCCTGGAGATCACCACCCCCATTCTGACGGCCTCCAGCCCCGAGGGCGCGCGTGACTATCTGGTTCCCGCCAGAAAGCACCCGGGCAAGTTCTATGCTCTGCCGCAGGCGCCGCAGCAGTTTAAGCAGCTGCTGATGACCTCCGGCTTCGACCGCTATTTCCAGATCGCGCCCTGCTTCCGCGACGAAGACGCGCGCGGCGACC
>CAZPYW010000206.1:0-2382 GCA_964590095.1 uncultured Oscillospiraceae bacterium
GGCGCAGGTGGTGCGCAGCGCGCACCGGTTTGCGGCTATTGTAGCACATTCCTTTTTGTGATACAATAACAGGCAAATAAACATTCCCCCAAAGAGCCCATGTTTTCTGTCACAGCTGTGAGGTAGCTTCATGAATTACATGCAAAAATTTTTCGGTCATCTGAAAACCGTCACCCATCACCGCCATCTGGTTCTGTGCGGCTGCTTCCGCGTGGGGCTGTACTGGCAGGGGCTGACGCACGATCTTTCCAAGTTCTCTCCGCTGGAATTCTGGACAGGCGTGCGCTATTATCAGGGCACACGCAGCCCAAACACCGCCGAACGCGAGGACATCGGCTACAGCACGGCATGGATGCACCACAAGGGTCGCAACCGCCATCACTTTGAATACTGGACAGACCTTTCTGTCCGGACGCACCAGTATGAGCCTGTTGAAATGCCGCCGCGCTATCTGGCCGAGATGGTCATGGATCGCATCGCCGCCTGCAAAACGTATCAGGGCGCGTCCTATACCGATGCCTCGCCGCTGGAATACCTCCTGCGCGCACGGGAGTCGCGGTTTGTTCACCCCGCCACCATGGCGCAGCTGACGCTTCTTCTGACCATGCTGCGTGACAGCGGCGAACGCGAGACGTTCCGCTTTATCCGCCGGACGCTGAAAACGGGCGGTACATTTCGTCCGGAGGCCGCACAGCGCTGATTTTTTCGGAAAAATCGCCGTAATTTTCTTAATTTCTGAATTTATTATGAAGTTTTTCGCTCAAAAATTGATTTCCCGCGTGTAATATGCTAGAATGCGGTTGGCCTTTCCGGCGCGCTGTGCGCAGGCAGGCAGTTATGCGGCCGAAAATTTGCATTTTCTGTCGCTTTGTGTTATACTGAATAAGTTAAGCTGTCTTTTTCGCATACCGGAGACAGCGCTGCGCAGAGCTTGCCTTTGCAGACTTCAACATGGAGCTATCAAACATGAGCAATGAGATCAAGCTGTTTGGCAACAAACGCGCCGGCGGCGCGCGGCTTGCCAAGCGTAAAAAGCCCCAAAAACAGAAAAAGCCGCTCAAGGTTCTGGCCATCTGGCTGACCGTTATTCTTCTGCTTGAGGGCGCGTATTTCTTCGCCGTCTATACCGACAACTCCTTCGTTTCCTACTGGCGCACAGTTTACATCAACACCGCCATCTCCACCATGCGCCACCAGTGGCTGGCAACGGCGCTTCTGCCCAAATCCGTGGTGCAGGCGGTCGTTGACCGCAACACACAGGCCGCCGCCAGCATTGACATCTCGACCGGCTCGACCTGGGGCAAGACAGACGCAGACGCAAATCCTGTACCCGAGCTGCCGGACAGCACGCTTCCCTCCACCACGCCCGAGCTTGAAATGCCGGACGACGGCACGCAGGAGATCGAGGTCGAGGTCACGCGTCCAAAGGAGCTGACCGAGGAGGAGCTCGCCGCGCTTGAGCGCGAGGCATTTTATGAGCTTTACTGGGAGCTTGATCAGGCCACCATGGAGGCCTGGATCGCAGAGCATCCCGAAACGCTGGACAACGGCTGGAGCGGCATTTACATCAACGAAGCCGGTCTGGATGACAAGGGCACCAGCATCTACACCACCATGGGTGAGCAGGTACTGGCCGTGGACGTGCCGAACAAGCTTCTGCTTGTCCGTGTCAGCGGCTCGGGCTACCGCGGCGTGCTGGCCATCGGCAAGGATGCGTCCCGCTTCTGCATCGGCACCTCCAGTACGATCTCACAGGGCGATGACCCGTTTGAATACGGCTGCGGCGAAACCGTCGGCACGATCGCGCAAAATGTGGACGGCGGCATTCTGGCCATTCCGGCAAACGGCTTTATTGACGTTGACCAGATGGGCAACGCAGGCGCCGGCAACGGCGGCCGTCTTTCCGGCTACTGCATGGCGCAGGGCGTGGAGTATAACGTCAATTATCACGCAAAAAACACCAGCTGGCACAAATTTGTCCGGATGGAATTCCACGAGGACAATCTGATGTACATCAAAAACGTTGACGATCCCGTCAGTGAGAACTGCACCGACGCACTGGAATTTGAGCCGCCCATGATCATCGACGGCGAGATCCTGGTCACAGACTGGTGGACAGAGATCAACCCCCGCGCCTGTGTCGGCCAGACCGACCGGTATGAGATTCTGATGATGATGATCGAGGGGCGCGGCGCCTCCGGCAGCCTCGGCACCGACATCAACGTCTGTGCGCAGATCTTTGCAAAGCACGGCTGTATGCAGGCCATCAACGTCGACGGCGGCACCAGCGGCATGATGTGGTACAACGGCGAGTATATCACACGCTGCTCCAACGCCAACACGCCCGAAGGCCGCACCATCCCCAACGCCTGCGTCTACCGC
>CAZPYW010000207.1:0-2380 GCA_964590095.1 uncultured Oscillospiraceae bacterium
CGCGCAGTGTGTTGATCAATGAACCCATCTTCATGGATTGGAGGTTTCTTATGGAAGAAATGGATAAGCAAAACGTGCAGCCTGCACAGCAGGAAAGCACACAAACAGAACAGGCGGCAGCGCCGCAGCCTGCGGCCACGCCGCTTTCACCGGAACAGCAGGCTTATGAGCACCAAAAGGAAGAACGCCGCATGCGCCGTCTTGCGCAGAAGCGCCGCCGCCAGATGCAGCAGCGTATCGTGCTGGCGCTGCTGGCACTGATTCTGGTGCTGGCCGTTGTGCTGGCGGTGCGCAGCTGCACCAGCAGGGACGCCTCACCCCAGCAGCCGGCCGAGCCGGCTGAAACGCCCAGCGTCTCCGGTACGGACGAGCAGCCCGCCGTTACAGTTGAGCCGGACACCGTCATCACGCTTGGCGCGGTGGGCGACATCATGGTCTACGACGACCAGATCGAGCTGGCCAAACAGGCTGACGGAAGCTATGATTTTACCCAGAGCTTTGCCGCCGTTTCGGCGCTGACCATGTCGGCCGATCTGATGGTCGGCAATCTGGAGCTTACCTTCTGCGGCGAGCCGTACAGCGGCAAGCCCGATTTCCGTGCGCCCGAGGCCGCAGGTGAGGCGCTGGCCGCAGCAGGCTTTGATCTGGTGCAGACAGCCAACACCTACAGCATCACAAACGGCATTTCGGGTCTGAACAGCACCATCAAATATCTCAACACCATGGGCATTGACCACGTTGGCACATATGCCGCCGCTGATGACAAGTCCACCAACGAGGGCGTTTTCCTGAAAAACGTCAACGGCATCAAAATCGCCTTTATCGCCTATACCAAGGGCGTCAACAATCTGCATCTGCCGGAAGGCTCTGAGTATGCGGTCGATCTGCTCTACACCGACTATGACAGCGAATACACCAGAATCGACCGTGATGCCCTTGAGGACTCCCTCAAGGCTGCAAGAGCGCTGAACCCCGATCTGACCGTTGCCATGCTCCACTGGGGCAGCGAATGGGATGACACCATCACCGACACACAGGAGACGATCACCGATCTTCTGCTGGATGGCGGCGTAGACATCATTCTCGGCTCGCACCCACACGTGGTGGGCAAGATGGAGCAGCGCGAGGTCACGACCGACGATGGCAAGACAAAGACCTGCTTCATCGCCTACAGTCTTGGAAACTTCATCGCCAGCCCCGCGGCGCAGACCTCCAGCCACACGATGGAGTCCGTTCTGCTTGAGCTGGAAATCACCAGAAAGGGCAGCACCGGCGAGACGACGATCACCGGCGTCAGCTATACGCCCCTTTATATCGCGCAGACCGCGGGCGACGCCGGCAATGCCATTCAGGTGCTCCCCATCCGCAGCGCGATCAAGAGCGGCCTTTTCCCCGAGCTGGAGGAAAAGATGACCGACGCCATCGCAAACCTGCGCACGGCCACCGCCTCAGACTACGACTCGGGCAGATGACGCTGGGACAGAAGCTCCGCAAGGTGCGTCTGCAGCGCGGGCTGACGCAAAGCGAGCTGGCGGGCGATTGTATCACGCGCAACATGCTCTCGCAAATTGAAAATGACCAGGCAAAGCCGTCCATGCGGACGCTGACGCATCTGGCAGACACGCTGGAGGTCAGCGTGGGCTGGCTGCTGTCGGACGATTTGGAACAGTCCGACCAGCTTGCGCAGGCAAGGACGCTTTTCCGCACGGAACAGTACGCAGCGTGTCTGGCGCTTCTGGATGCGCTTGACGCGCAGAACAGTGAGCTGACCCAGATGCAGGCCATCTGTACGCAGCATCTGGCGCACGATGCGCTGCTGGATGCGCGGTTTGATGAGGCCGAGGCGCTTGCGCGCCGCGCGCTTGCCTGCGCGGATGGGTGTACGTTTGCGCTGCCGCTGCTGCGGTTTTCCGCGCTGGATGTGCTGACGCGCTGCCGTCTTGCATCCGGCGGCACAGACGACGTCGGCGCGCCGCTGCGCGAGGCGTATTTACAGCTTGGCGCGGATGTTGCGTACCATCTGGCGATGGCGCGCTGTCATCTGGCGCAGGAGCATATTCAGGCCGCCGAGCGTGAGATCTGGTCGATCTCTGATCTGCCGGATGGCGACCGCGCCGAGTATCTCATCCTGCGCGGACATATTGCGCTGCGCAAGGAGCAATATGAGAATGCCATTTTGTACTTCCAGCAGGCCGAGGAGCTCACGCCGCTCCCGCGTCTGCTGCGCCGCGAGCTGTACGCGGGACTTGAGCGTTGCTACAAGGAAACCGAACAGTACAAGCTGGCATATGAATACGCCGCAAAGCAGCGGGAGGATTGAGCCATACCGCCGCAACGCCCAGTAAGCAGCCGCGCCCGTTGGGCGCGGCCTTTTGCACGC
>CAZPYW010000208.1:0-2374 GCA_964590095.1 uncultured Oscillospiraceae bacterium
GCGTGCGGTTTTTTCGCCCATTTGACACAAAACCAGGCAGCATCCATACGGATGCTGCCTGGTTTTCATTTGAATTTCTGCCATTCGGCCACGGCCTGCTGGTCACAGCGGTTGTTTTTCTCGTTCGCCGCGTGACCCTTGACCCAGTGGTAGTGCAGCTCATGCTGGCGCGTCAGTCCCAGCAGCATATCCCAGAGGTCGGGGTTGAGGGCGGGCTTTTTATCGGACTTGACCCAGCCCTTGCGCTTCCAGCCCCATGCCCAGCCCTGTTCCAGGGCGTCGATCACGTACTTGGAATCGGAATACAGCTCAACCACGCACGGCTCCTTCAGCGCAAGCAGCGCCTGAATCACCGCTGTCAGCTCCATGCGGTTGTTCGTGGTCAGCTCCTCGCCGCCGGAGATCATTTTCTCTCGCCCGCCGTATTCCAGAATCGCCGCCCAGCCGCCGGGGCCAGGATTGCCGGAGCACGCGCCATCGGTGTAGATCGTAACTGTCTTCATCGCTTATGCTTCGCCGTCCGGCTGTTCGGGTGCTTCCTCGCGGTCGACACGCTCGACAGAGTTGACACGGCTTTCGCCCTCAACGCGCATCAGAATGACGCCCTGCGTATCGCGCTTATAGATGTTGATGTCCGAGGCAGCCATGCGGATGATCACGCCGCCGGATTCGATCAGCATCACGTCGTCGCTGTCATCGACAATGGCAACGCCAGCCACGCGGCCGGTCTTCGCCGTCAGATTGTAGTTTTTCAGTCCCTTGCCGCCGCGGCTTTGCGGCGCGCGCTGGCCGTTTTCGCCAAGACGCATATATTCGACCATCTCCGTGCGCTTGCCATAGCCAAGCTCGGTGACGGTGAGCAGCTGCTTGCCATAGCCCGCAATGCCCGCGCCTACGACGTAGTCGCCCTCGCTGAGTGCAATGCCGCGCACGCCGGCCGCATCGCGTCCCATCACGCGCACGTCATTTTCGTTAAAGCAGATGGCCATGCCGTCGGCGGTGGCGAGAATAATATCGTTTTCGCCCGTGGTCTTCATCACGGCGATCAGCTCATCGCCGTCGGCAAGCGTCAGCGCACGGATACCGGCCTTGCGCGCGGTATTCAGGCATTCCAGCGTCACACGCTTGACCGTACCCTGTCTTGTGACAAACAGAAGGAAGTCCTCGTCAAATTCACGCACGGTAATGCCCGCCGTGACCTTTTCGCCCGCCTCCAGCGGGAGAATATTGACGATATTCGTGCCCTTGGCCGTGCGTCCGGCCTCGGGGATCTGATAGCCCTTGCGGCGGTGGACGCGTCCCATGGTGGTAAAGAACAGAATATAATCATGCGTCGAGGCGGTAAAGACGCTTTCGACAAAGTCCTCTTCCTTTAGCGTCTGGCCGGTCACTCCGCGGCCGCCGCGCCGCTGGCTGCGGTAGGTGGTGGCAGGCACGCGCTTGATATAGCCGGAGTGCGACATGGTAAAGACGCACTGCTCCTCCTCAATGAGGTCTTCAATGTCGATCTCATCCTCGACATCCTGAATCTCGGTCAGACGGTCGTCACCGAATTTATCACGAATGGCCGTCAGCTCGTCCTTCAGGACCTTTTTCAGCAGCTCTTGATTTCCAAGAAGTTCCAGATAATAAGCAATCCGCTTTTCCAGCTCATCAAACTCATTTTGCAGCTTTTCGCGGTCAATGCCCTGCAAGGCCTTCAGCCGCATGTCCAAAATGGCCTGCGCCTGAATTTCAGACAGAGAGAAGCGCTCCATCAGCTTTTCCCTGGCGTCGTCATAGCGCGTGCGGATGATATGGATGACCTCATCGATGTTATCCTGCGCAATCAGCAGACCCTGCAATAAATGCTCGCGCTCACGCGCTTTTTTCAGATCGTATTCTGTCCGGCGGTGGATGATCTGCTCCTGATAGATCAGATACTCGTCCAGAATGTGGCGCAGAGACAAAATGCGCGGCTGCGACTGGTTATTGACCAGCGCCAGCATCGTCACGCCAAAGGTGGTCTGCATCTGCGTCTGGGCAAACAGGCGGTTGAGGACGACCTGTGCATTTGCATCGCGCTTGAGCTCAATGACGATGCGCATACCGTTGCGGTCTGTCTCGTCACGGATGTCCGCGATGCCCTCAAGACGCTTGTCGCGCACCTGCTCGGCCATGGCGGCGATCAGCATCCGCTTGTTGACCTGATACGGAAGCTCAGTCACGATGATGCGCTGGCGGTTCTGGCCAAATTCCTCAAATTCCGTTCTGGCGCGGACGGTCAGCTTGCCGCGGCCGGTGGCATACGCCGCACGGATGCCGCTGCGTCCCATGATAATGCCCTTCGTCGGGAAGTCCGGCCCCTTGATATATTCCATCAGGTCAGCCAGCT
>CAZPYW010000209.1:0-2369 GCA_964590095.1 uncultured Oscillospiraceae bacterium
CGGCAAAAAGCGGCGGCAGAGCATCACACTCTGCCGCCGTGGGTCACAGCGCGTCGGTCACGCTGTCGATGGCCTTTTCGGCCTCGCGCCGGATGGTTTTTGCCGCGTCGTTCGTCATCTGATAGACGGTGCTGTCCTTGGGCAGCATCATTGCGCCAAGCGCGCCGACGGCCACGCCCGCGCCCATGGCGACAAGAAACGATTTGATCTGCATCTGCTTCATCTCCCTCCGTGTTCAGTTTTCCCCGCGCGCAGCATCGCGAGCCATGCAAATGCTGCGCACAAAGAGAAAAAATACAAAATATCGACGCGGTTCACCTGTTCAAACGCAATATTTTGTGATATAATGCAGCCAAAGACCACAAGCTGATGAAATGGGGGTCGCATATGTCAATCGATGTGCTACAGGCAAAGATACGAAAGCTGAAAAATCCGACGATGGTCTGCATCTGCCCGTCCTATTCCGAGCTCCCGCCCGCCCTGTGTGACGCGGCGCGCGCGGAATACGGCGACACGCTGCGTGCTGCGGCTGAGGCGTGCGGCGTGTTCTCATGCGAGCTGCTTGAGGCGCTGCGCGATCTGGTTCCGGCGGTCAGTATCGAAACGGCGTGCTTTTCCGCGCTTGGCGCTGACGGCGTCGCGGTGATGCAGCGGGTGCTGCGCCGCGCACAGGAGTGCGGATACTATGTGATGCTGGACATGATGCGCGCCGATATCGCGCCGAATGCCGAGCTTCTGGCTGCGTCGTGCTTTGGCTCGATCGCGGTCGCAGAGCAGGCGTTTACGCCCTATCCCTGTGACGGCGTGCTGCTGAGCAGCTATCTGGGGAGCGACGCGGCAAAGCCCTTTACGCGCTACTGCGCAGAGGGAAAGAACGTGTTCCTGCTGACGAGAAGCTCGAACAAATCTGCACGTGAGGTGCAGGATCTGCTTTCGGGCGACCGTGTGGTGTACCAGGTGATGGCAGACCTTGCCATGCGCTGGAGCACCGACCTGTTTGGCGCAAACGGCTACTCGCAGATCGGCCTTGCCGTTGGCGCGACAAATCCGCAGATCCTTGCGCGGCTGCGCGACAAATATGACCGGCTGTTCTTTGTTGTCCCGGGCTATGGCGCACAGGGCGCGGGGGCAAAGGACGCGCAGCACGCGTTTGACAAATTTGGCCATGGCGCTGCCATTATGGCTGGACGCAGCATCCTGAATGCGTGGCAAAAGACGGACAATGCGGAAAACTATGCTTCGCTTGCGCGGGAGGCTGCCGAAAAAATGCGCCGCCAGCTGAGCAGCTATGTCACGGTGATTTAGATGACAGAGATCTATCTGGTTCGCCACGCTGAGGCTGAGGGCAACGCCTATCGCCGTATTCACGGACAGTATGACTCGCGTCTGACGGAAAACGGCCTGCGGCAGGTTGCCGCGCTGGAGGCGCGCTTTGCCGGTGTCCCGATCGATGCATGCTATGCAAGCGATCTTAACCGGACGTGCATGACGGCGCGCGCGGTCTATGTGCCAAAGGGCATTCCGCTGCGCCGCGACGCGCGCTTTCGTGAGGTAAACCTCGGCCGTTGGGAGGATACGCCGTTTGGCTGGCTGGAACGCACGGAGCATGAGGCCATGGAGCGCTTTAACCACGAGCCTGAGAGCTGGTCGGTGGAGGGAAGCGAGACGTTTTCACAGTATACCGCGCGCTTTTTGACGGCGCTGCATGAGGCTGCGGCAGAAAATGCGGGAAAGACCATTGCCGTTTTTTCGCACGGCTGTGTGCTGCGCGGCGTGCAGCATCTGCTGCTGGAGGGACAGTGGCCGGGCTATTGCGACAATACCGCCGTGTCCCATCTGTACTGGGATGATGGCAGGCTGACGATCGATTATCTGAATGATGCCTCGCACCTGTGCGAGGAGATCTCGACCTTTGCCCGCCAGAAATGGTGGAGACAGGGCGGCGACCGGCGCGATTTTAATATGTGGTTTACACTGCGCGATGGCACGTTCTATGCCATGCTGCGTGAGCAGGAGGTCGGACAGGTTCGCTTTTCCACAGATGGAACGATTCAAACCCTCTGCATGTATGACGGCTATCGCGGCAGACACTTTGGACAGCAGCTGCTGGGCTGCGCAGTCAGCCGCTGTCGCGCAGCCGGCGCGCAGACACTGCGCATCACGCTGGAAAAGGACGCGCATGAGATCACGTTTTACCGCCGCTGCGGCTTTGCGCCGGTCAGCGTAGCAGACGCGTCCGTGACGCTGGAAAAAGACATCCGCGTTCCGCAGGATTAACAGGCGGGCGGCCAGGCCGCCCGCCGTTTGCCGCGCGAAAGCGCGGCATTTTTGCGCCCAAAGGGCGCAAAAAAACGCACGCGGCGCGTGCG
>CAZPYW010000210.1:0-2360 GCA_964590095.1 uncultured Oscillospiraceae bacterium
GTGCAAGCCCTCACTGTCACCGCATTAGCAGCGCAAACACAAACAGAAAAGGAGTGAGCCCATGAACCGGCGCAAAAGCGCACGCAAGGTCAAAATCCATGAGTTTCTCAAGTCGCTGTGCTTTTCCGGCCCCAGCTTCGTGGGAATGCTGATCTTCTTTATCATTCCGTTCGGCGTGGTGGTCTACTACTCGTTGATCGCCGGCACGCTGGACAGCAGCTTTGCAGGACTGAAAAACTACATTGACGTGCTGAACAACGGCGCCTTCAAAATCGCCGTCAAAAATACGGCTACCTTTTCCGCAATCTCCGTTCCGGCGGCGGTCATTCTGGCCATGGCGATGGCGCTGATGCTGGAGGCGCGGATTCCGCTGAAAAGCCAGTTCCGCACCTTTTTCCTCAGTCCGATGATGGTGCCCATTGCGTCGATCATTCTGGTCTGGCAGGTGCTGTTCCACGACAACGGCGTGGTCAATGAGGCGCTGCAGCTGTTTGGACAGGACAAGATCTACTGGTTTTCCTCGGATTACAGTATGCTGGTCGTTGTGGTGCTGTTTTTGTGGAAGAATCTCGGCTATAATATGATCCTGTTCATGGCGGCGCTGAACAACATCCCCAAGGCGATGCTGGAGGCCGCCGAGGTTGAGGGCGCGTCAGCCTGGTATCAGTTTGTACATATCAAGCTGCGCTATCTTTCCCCAACCATTTTGTTTGTGACGATCCTGTCCATCATCAATTCGTTCAAGGTCTTCCGTGAAATCTATCTGCTCACCGGCGACTATCCCTATGACGCGCTGTACATGTTACAGCATTTCATGAACAACATGTTCCGCAATCTGGACTATCAGAAGCTCTCAGCGGCAGCCGTGCTGCTGGCGCTGGTCATCATTGTGCTGATCGCCATCCTTTTCGCGGTGGAGAATTACTTCGGAAAGGACGTGGAGGGATGAAGAAAAAACGCTATTTTTCCCGCGGTATGCTGACGCTTCTGGCGGCGGTGTTTGCGGTGCTGTTCCTGCTGCCGACGGTACTCACCATCACAAACTCGTTCATGACGCAAAGCGAGATTTCGGCAAACTATGGCCCCGTCTTTTCCAGCGCCGCAGGAAGCGGCTATGTATCCAAGACGGTCAATCTGAAATTCATACCGGACAAGGTCAGCCTGTCACAGTACATCACCGTCCTGCTGAAAAGTCCGGATTATCTGCTGAAATTCTGGAATTCCGTCATTCTGGTCGCGCCCATTGTGGCCGGACAGCTGCTGGTTGCGTCCATCGCAGCCTATGGCTTTACGCGCTGGCGCGGCAAAATACGCGACGGCATCTTCTTTGCCTACGTCATTTTGATGCTGATGCCGTATCAGGTCACGCTGGTTCCGAATTATCTGATCAGCGACTGGCTGGGCATTTTGAACACACGCTGGGCGATTATTCTGCCCGGGGTGTTTGCGCCGTTTTCGGTGTTCCTGCTGACCAAGTTCATGCGCCGCATCCCCGTGGCGCTGATCGAGTCGGCCAAGCTGGACGGCGCAAGCGAATGGCACGTGTTCTGGAACATCTGCCTGCCGCAGTGCCGCAGCGCACTGTATTCCATCGCCATTCTGGTGTTCATCGACTATTGGAACATGGTCGAGCAGCCGCTGATCCTGCTGCCGGATGCCGAGCAGCAGCCGCTCAGCGTGTATCTTTCCACCATCAACGCCGGCGAGATCGGCATTGCGTTTGCCGTGGCCGTTATTTATATGATCCCGGGACTTTTGATGTTCCTCCACGGCGAGTCCTATCTGGTTGAGGGTATCGCCTATTCCGGTTCTGTGAAAGGATAGAAAACTATGGAAGCAAATGTCAAGCGCAGAGAATGGGTCAAAACAGCTGCCATCATCTTTCTGGTGGTGCTGCTGGTGCTGACGTTCTTTTCAAACACCATCATGAACCGGTCGCTTCCCGAGGTTGCGACGCAGCGTGTCCAGTCCGGCTCGATCAACGCCAAAATCCGCGGCAGCGGCTCGGTCGCGGCCAATGAAACGTATGACGTGACCATCAGCCAGACGCGCAAGATCGCCAGCGTGCTGGTCAAGGTCGGCCAGAGCGTGGAGGCGGGGGACAAGCTGTTTCTGCTGGACTCGATGGAGTCCAGCGACCTGACGGCGGCAAAGGCCGAGCTTGAAAGCATGGAGCTGGACTATGAGACGGCGCTTCTGAACGAGTCGATCGACTCGGCCAAGGAAGACCGCACCATCCAGAAGGCACGCGAGGAATACAACGAGGCGCTGGCGCTTTGTCAGCGCTTCAGCGGCATGAGCGCCGCACAGCTCAAGCAGGAAAAGGTCAGCGCGGAGCAGCGGAAAAAAGACATGGAACG
>CAZPYW010000211.1:0-2301 GCA_964590095.1 uncultured Oscillospiraceae bacterium
TGCGCCCTTTGGGCGCAGAAAATGCCGTCCTGCGGGCGGCAAAAGCCCCGCGCAGCGGATTGACACCTCCTGCGCGGACGCGTATAATGGGCGTATCAACGCCGCGCAGTGCGGCGATAAGGAGTGCTCCATGAAGACAAAAAGCAGGCGGCGTTTGCGCGTCGCACTGAGCATAGCGGCGGTGATTTTGCTGCTGGCCGTGGGTGCGGCGGCGTTTTTGCTGACCGAACCGGCGGGAGTCCGGTATGAGGCCGACATCCCGATTTTGATGTACCATCATCTTATTCCGGAAAGCGCCGCGACCGGCGAATTTGACGGCATGACCGTTACGGCCGAGCGGATGGAAGCGGATCTGCTCTGGCTGCGGGAAAACGGATATGAAACCGTCCTCCCGCGTGAGCTTGCGGCTGGCGAGCCGCTGCCGGAAAAGCCGGTCATGATCACCTTTGACGACGGCTACCGCAGCAATTATGAGCTGCTGTTCCCGCTGCTGCAAAAGTATCAGATGAAGGCTGCGATTGCCGTTATCGTCAAGAATCAGGATAACAATTCGGCCAATCATCTCTCGTGGGACATGTGCCGCGAGATGACCGAGTCCGGTCTGGTTGAGATCGGCTCGCATACGTATGATCTGCACCAGACGCTGGATGAACACACGCGCGGCGTCGGCCGCAAAACCGGTGAGAAGCGCCCGGGCTATTGGCTGCGCGTCCTGCCCGATCTGCTCAAAAGCTACAGCCGCATCCGAAAGGAAACCGGCGCTGCGCCCACCATGTTTGCCTATCCCTATGGCGCGACCGAGGAAACGCTCCTGACGCCGCTGCACAGGCTGTTCCGCGTGACGCTGACCACGCAGACGGGGACTGCAAGCCTCCGCGGCGGACTGTATGAGCTTTCGCGCTATGCCGTGCGGATGGACATCACGCCCGCGCAGATTCTGGCGCCCTGATTGGAACGGCTGCATGGCCGTTTCTGCGTGCCGGACGGACGCGTGGGAAATCGCATATATTTTCGGCGCGGCAGGCTCTGCCGCGCCGTTTCTGCTCTTGCAGGCAGCGGCTTCGTCCGCTATAATATTTTACAAACCGATGTGCAACATCAAAAACAGCGTGCCGCAGCGCGCAGGGAGGAAGAGGCATGAAACGCAACTATCTGGCAAAACGCTTTCAGTCACAGCAGGGCGGTCTGACGCTGAATACAGAGGCGCTTGGAAAATACAACGATGTAATTGATCTGAGCATTGGTGACACGGATTTTATCACGGACAGCGCCATCATTGATGCCGCGTTCCGCGATGCGCGGCTGGGTCATACGCACTATGGTGACCCGCATGGCGACCGTGAGCTGATCGATGCCATCTGTCGCGCGTGGGAAGAGGATTTTGCCCAGCCGCTTTCTGCCGAGCATGTCCTGATCACGGCCTCAAGCTGTCTGGGAATGGCGCTTGCCATGCTGGCGATCCTTGACCCGCTGGATGAGGTGCTTGTCTTCTCGCCCTATTTTTCCATGTACCGCAGCCAGATCGAGCTGGCCGGCGGCGTATGCGTTGAGGTGCCGACCTATGCCGCGGAGGAGTATGCCATCGATGAGACGCGGCTGCGGGCCGCCATCACGCCGCGCACGAAGTGCATCATTTTCAACAACCCCACCAACCCCACCGGTATGGCCTATGGCCGCGACACGCTGGAGCTGCTTGCGCGCGTTGCGCAGGAATACGATCTGCTGGTGGCGGCAGATGAGATCTACACGTCATACCTGTTTGCGGGTGATTATTGTCCGCTGCGGACGCTGCCCAATATGGCGGAGCGGACGATCACGCTGAACAGCTTCTCCAAAAACTATCTGATGACCGGCTGGCGCGTGGGCGCTGCCATTGCAGAGCCGGAAATTCTTGCCGCGATGCACCGCGTAAACGGCGCGCTGATCTACTCTGCGCCCTCGATCTCACAGCGCGCCGCCATTGAGGCGCTGCGCCGCCGCACGGAGATCCGCGAGACGTATATCGCCGCCTACCGTGAGCGCGTGTGCTATGCCGCAGACCGCATCAGCCACATTCCCTATCTGACGCTGGTCAAACCGCGCGGGACATTTTACCTGTTCCCGGGCGTGGAAAAAACCGGCCTTGACGCACCGGAATTCTGCGCGCAGCTGCTTTCCCGTGCACACGTGCTGGTCACGGCGGGCGACGTGTTCGGGACGACCGGACGCGGCCACTTCCGCATTGCCTGTACCGTGGGCAAGGAAAAGCTGGCAGAGGCGTTTGACCGCATGGAGCGTCTGGAATTCTAAGTCTCAGCCGCA
>CAZPYW010000212.1:0-2257 GCA_964590095.1 uncultured Oscillospiraceae bacterium
CAGCTCCCCCATAAATGGGGGCGCCTTTGGTGCTGAGCAGAAACGTACATGCAGCTTCTTGGGAAAGAAAAAGGGGTTGAAACGCTTCCCCATGCGCTTCGCGTGCGGATATTGCGCCCTGCGGGCGATATTTTAAAGCACCGCACACAGCACCCACGCCAGCGCGACCGGCAGCGCGCCAAGGAGCATCAGCCCCACGCGCTGCAAAAGCCCGCCGGCACAGCGCCCGCCGTCTGCGCGGCTGGACACGTATCCGCCGGCGGCGCGGCGCGCCTGCTCCAGCACCTCCTGCTCGGTGATGCCGCGCGTGCCATCGCCGCGCACGATAAAGATCGCCTGCTCAAAAAGTGTGGGGTCGGGTGAGCGCACCACGACCACCTGCCGCGTGACGCCTTTTACCATAGTATGTTCCTCCTCTGGTCAAAATTACTTACAGAGGAAGTATTTCCGCTTTTTCTGGCCGGTATTCGCAGCGGCCGCTTTGCGCTGTGTGGAGTTGGGGGTTATTCCAGCACCAGCTCGCTTGCGGGGATGGAGTCGTCCTGCTCAATCCACTCGCTGACCGGTACGACGGTGTACGCTGTGGGGGTGTTGCGGATGACCACGCGCTCCAGTCCGGCGTTGATGATCATGCGGCGGCACATTGAGCACGAGGTTGCGTCGTGCAGAATCGTCCCGCTTTGCGCGTCCTTGCCGACCAGATAGATCGTTCCGCCGATACATTCGTTGCGTGAGGCCGAAATAATGGCGTTTGCCTCGGCATGGACGCTGCGGCAAAGCTCATACCGCTCACCGCGCGGAACCTGCAGCCGTTCCCGCACGCAGCAGCCCAGATCGGAGCAGTTCTTCCGGCCGCGCGGCGCGCCGTTGTAGCCGGTGGCCACGATCTCATCGTTGCGCACGATGATCGCGCCGTAGCACCGGCGCATACAGGTCGAGCGCTCAAGCACCGTCTGCGCGATGTCCAGATAATAGTTTTCCTTTTCGATACGTCCCATGGCCAGCCCTCCGCAGTTGTATTTTTTTGCATTGTACCACAGTATGCGCGCGGGGTGCAACTGATTTTTCCTTGCCTGTGTGCATTTTCTGTGCTATACTGGCTTAAATAAGCAAAAACGTGAGAGGAGCGTGTGCATATGAGACGAAACCGGCTGATTTGCGTGCTGTTGGCGCTGACGCTGCTGGTTGGGCTGCTGTGCGCGCCGGTCAACGCGGCCAGTACGTTTTTCTTCGTGGCCGTTGACGATGCCATTCCGCTTACGCTGACCGCGCCGCCGCATCAGGCGGCAACCGGCCTTTACGTTCCATATACGGTTTTTGACGCAAGCCCGGGCGGCGTTGTTCCGGCATATGACGCGGAGAAGCAGACGCTTGTCCTGTTTAACCGCAGCCAGAGACTGATCTTTGATATTGGCTCTGACACCGTGACGGATGAAAACGGCGACAGCTCCACCGTCCTGACGACGTATCGCAACGGCCTTTTGTACATTCCCATTGCGCTTTGTGCCTCACACTTCGGCATGTCCTACAGTATGCTGACCAGTGCAGACGGCTATCAGGTGCTGCGCTTTACAACGGGCGGCGCGGTATATGACGATGCAACATTTATTGAGAAGGCAGAAAACCTGATCTCTTATCGCGTCAGCCAGAGTGAAACACCAGGCCAGACGGAAAAGCCGCCGGCGCAGGGGCCAAATACACAGCAGCCCCCTGCTGAAGAGCCGGTGCATACGCCGGTCAGTGTCTACGCTGCCATCACCGATGCTGCTGTTATGGCAGATGCCGCAACCGTGCTGGAAAAGAACGGCCTGCGCGCGGCATTTTTCCTGACAGAGGAGGAGATCACAAAAAACGGCGAGCTGGTGCGGCGGCTCTATGCCGCGGGGCACACCCTTGGACTGACGGTCTCGGCAGAGGAGACGGATCCGGCATCTGCGCTGGCGCGCGCCAATACGGCGCTGGATGCGGCGCTTTGCGGCAAGTCCCTGATGGCGCTGGTCACGGCGGCACAGGCCGACGGGCTGAGCGGCTATCGCGTCTTTGTCAGACCCGAGCAGCAGCTCACAACAGATGCACTCTTGCAGATGCAGGATGCATCGGTGCTGCTGGTCTGTGACAGCAATGCCGTGCGCGTGATCACTGCGCTGAATCAGGCACAGCTGCCGGTGCAGCAGCTGCGCGAAACCACCCGCCTGCACGAACCAAACCAGACAGAAGACGGCTAAAGCCACCGCAAAGCGGTGGCTTTTCTGCGCCC
>CAZPYW010000213.1:0-2235 GCA_964590095.1 uncultured Oscillospiraceae bacterium
TAGGTGAGGATAGCGAATGAAATCCTGATGTATTTCCGCTCACAGCGGAAAACGGCCGCTGACGTGTCGCTTTCCGACTGCATTGAAACCGGAAAGGACGGCACGGCGCTGTCGCTGCTTGACACGATCTGTTCGGATGAGGATTTGTTTGAGGATCTCAGCGCACGCGAGCTCTACGCCCAGCTGTATCAGGTCATGGATACGGCGCTGACGCCGCGGGAGCGCGAGGTCATTCTGCTGCGCTATGGCCTTGGCGGGCGAACGCCGCAGACACAGCGCGAGATCGCGGCAAAATGCGGCATCAGCCGCAGCTATGTCTCCCGCATCGAGAAGAAGGCGCTCACCGCGCTTCGGCAGGCGCTGCGCGAAGGCACAGATGAGCCGGAAGCCCTTCCGGCTGCCACTCCCCTTTCCGATTGTGATTCGTCTTTCATTAAATAAATTCATTTTATAAATCAAATTTTATGATGACATTCTTTCCTCCGTGTGCTATGATATCCACAGACTGGTACGCGCTGCGCGCCGCGTGCGCACCGCACACAGTACGCCGCACACATCGCGCGCGGCCACACAACCTTCGCACAAAGGAGATACGCAAATGCCAAATACCATTCCATTTCGCACGTTTGGAACCATGCTGGACTGCTCGCGAAACGCCGTTCCCAATCTTGACACGCTGAAACGGTGGATTGATCTGACTGCAAGCCTTGGCTATAACACGCTGCTGCTCTACACCGAGGACACCTACACCGTCGACGGCGAACCGTACTTTGGTTATATGCGTGGTCGATATGCGCAGGACGAACTGCGTGAGGCAGACGCCTATGCAGCCGCACGCGGCATGACGCTGATGCCCTGTATCCAGACGCTGGCGCATCTGCACACGCTCAAGCGCTGGCCGGAATACCTGCCCCATTTTGACACACATGACATTCTTCTGGTGGGCGACGAGCGCGTATATGAGCTGATCGACCACATGTTTGCAAGCCTTGCAAGCTGTTTCTCCTGCCGTACCATCCACATCGGCATGGACGAGGCCGAGATGTTTGCGCGCGGAAAGTATTTTGACCAGCATGGCGACTGCAACCGCACCGAGGTGCTGCTTTCGCATCTGCGGCGCGTGTGCCAGATCGGTGCACGCTATGGCTTCCGCTTCCTGATCTGGTCGGATATGTTCTTCAAGCTGGCAAACGGCGGCGAGTATTATCCGAAGGATATTTCCGTTGACCTCACCGTGCGCGAGCTGATTCCCGAAAACGTTGAGCTGGTCTACTGGGACTATTACTCCCAGGAAAAATCACACTATGACGATATGCTGCGCGCGCATCAGGCGCTGGATCCGGACACCTGGTTTGCAGGCGGTCTGTGGAAATGGACCGGCTACGCCCCGCACAACGGTTTCAGCATCCGCGCTGGCCGCGAGGCGCTGGCCAGCTGCCGCGCACACGGCGTGCAGGATGTCTTCCTGACGCTTTGGGGCGATGATGGCGGCGAATGCTCGCCGTTTACCCTCCTGCCGTCGCTGTTCTACATGGCTGAGCTTGCAAAGGGCGAAACCGACGATGCCGCGATTCGCTCGCGCTTTGCTGACCGTTTTGGCGTTTCCTTTGATGCGTTTATGGAGCTTGATCTGCTTGGCACAGGCAATGCGCGCGCTGACCGCTACAGCAACCCCAACAAATATCTGCTGTACAACGACCCCTTTACCGGTATGCTGGATAAAACCGTTGTATCCGGCGAGGGTGCGCAGTTTGGCGCATGTGCAAACCGGCTGGAAGCATTACAGGACACGCCGGAATGGGGCTATCTCTTCCGGACGCTGGGCGCGCTTTCCCGCCTGCTCGAGGTCAAGGCAGAGCTTGGCGTGCGTACACGCAGCGCATATCAGCGCGGCGACCGCGCGGCACTCGCGGCGCTGCTGGAGGACTATGATGAAACACTTCGTCGGCTTGAGTCGTTCCACGCGGTCTATCAGGCACAGTGGATGCAGGAAAACAAGCCGCACGGCTTTGATGTACAGGATCTTCGCCTTGGCGGACTGATGCAGCGCATCAAAAGCTGCCGCGCACGGCTGCAGGCGTATTGCGACGGCACGCTGATGCGCATCGATGAGCTGGAAGAGGACACACTGGACTTCTTTGACGGCGATAAGCGCGGCGCTTGGCCTTTGATCACCCATTGGGGCGTGATCGCAACGCCAAATACCGCTTACGCGCAGTTCTGCGGATTCTGATT
>CAZPYW010000214.1:0-2220 GCA_964590095.1 uncultured Oscillospiraceae bacterium
TCAACGAAATCAATCCCTTTGGGATTGATGAAATGCGCTTTGCGCGTGAAATATGGCTGCGCCATGTGAAATGCCCGCTGGCGTGGGTGGATTGATTTCATTCTACTTGATGCGTCAGCATCCAATTACACCATTCACGGCGCGGCAGGTAATCCTTTGAATAATCTCAAAATCCGTTCCGTCTGCTGCAAACGTAAGGTTTTCCATGACGTCGTTTGCAAGTCCGTTTTCTGTATGCAGCGCGGCCGATGCGGCAAGTGTGTTCCGTGCACCGGCCAAACCTTTAATAGGAATTCTCAAAATAATCATTGCAGCGTTTGTGCCCGTGGCGCAAACGCTGCAAATCTCCGCAATTATTTTTCCTTGTAATAGAGCAGACAGTGGCAATAGCCCTCAAATTCCGGATCCTTGATCTGGTCGCGGAATTCGCGGCACATGCACTTATTTTCCTCTGTCCGCTGGAGGCGGCAGGGGCAGTAGCCACCCGTCTGCTCCAGGCCGTCTTTGACGCGGCGCACGACCTCGGCGTCCGGATTCAGTCGTACCTTCATGCGCGTGCCTCGATTTCGGCGCGCAGCGCGTCCTCATCGCGCAGGCCGACCAGCTTGTGTACCACCGCGCCGCCGCGGAAGAACAGAAGCGTGGGGATGCTTTCAATGCCGTACTCCATGGCAAGCTCGCGTGCCTCGTCCACGTCGCATTTGCAGAATTTGACCTGTGTCAGCTGGGTGCTGAGCTTCTCAAAAATGGGCTTGAGCATCATGCACGGGCCGCACCACGATGCCCAGAAATCCAGCACGACCAGCCCGTCGGCCTGTAATACCTCGGTGTTAAAGTTTTCTTTTGTGATCGCTGTCATAAACGCGTCCTCCTGTCAGTCTGTGTTTCTGTCTACTAGTATACCATGGATTTTGAAAAGTTCATGTACGAAGTGTGAAAAATGGCTCTCTGCACGAAAAACATGCAGAGAGCCGGTTGTTTAATCGATCGTTTCGGACAGCACAAGTCCAGGGTTGCGCTTGATGGTGTAGTCGATCGACCAGTAGCTGGAGAAGACCAGCAGACTGTGTCCGCGATAGTCCTCCAGCAGCTCGGCATCGGACGAGAGCGTCAGATCCTTATAATCTGTGACCTGCGCCGAAAGAATAAAGCGCAGCTGCTCATACGGCAGCGTTTCCATCCGCAGATCAACGCCGTATTCGGACTTCATCCGGTACTGGAACACGTCAAATTGCAGCGTGCCGACGACGCCGACGATGACCTCTTCCATGCCGGAGTTCGGGAGCTTGAAGATCTGAATGGCGCCCTCCTGCGCGATCTGCTCGGTGCCCTTGATGAACTGCTTGCGCTTCATCGAGTCACGCGGGCTGACGCGGGAGAAATGCTCGGGCGCAAACGTCGGAATGCCGCCAAACTTAAATTTCTTGTTCGGAACGGTGATCGTGTCACCGATCGAGAAAATACCCGGGTCAAATACGCCGATGATGTCGCCGGCATATGCCTCGTCCACGATCTCGCGCTCAGACGCCATCAGCTGCTGCGGCTGGGACAGACGCATTTTTTTGCCGCCCTGCACATGATAGTACTCGGTGTCACGCTCAAACTTGCCCGAACAGATGCGCATAAACGCCAGACGGTCGCGGTGTGCCTTATTCATGTTGGCCTGAATTTTGAAGACGAATGCCGAGAAATCGGGGCTGAAGGTGTCGATGGTGCCGCAGTCGGCCTCGCGCGCCAGCGGCGGCGGGGTCATGCGCAAAAATTCCTCAAGGAACGGCTCTACGCCGAAGTTTGTCAGCGCCGAGCCGAAGAAGACCGGCGAGAGCTGACCCTTCTGCACCTCATCCATGTCAAAATCGCGTCCCGCGCCAAGCAGCTCGACGTCCTCGCGCAGCTGGTCACAGCGGCGCTGTCCCAGCAGGGTGCTGACCTGCTCGTCATACAGATCGACCTCGACCTTGTCTGCGCGGTTTTTGCCGGACACGCCCGAGAAGAACAGCAGCCGTCCTGCGCGGCGGTCATACACGCCCTGGAACTCGCGTCCCGAGCCGATGGGCCAGTTGCAGGCGTAGGTCTCGATGCCAAGCTCATTTTCCAGCTCGTCCAGCAGGTCAAACGGATCCTTGGTCTCGCGGTCCATCTTGTTGATGAACGTAAAAATGGGGATGTGGCGCATGGCGCAGACCTTAAACAGCTTGCGCGTCTGCGGCTCAACGCCCT
>CAZPYW010000215.1:0-2219 GCA_964590095.1 uncultured Oscillospiraceae bacterium
ATCGGCTGCGTTACCCAGCCTTTCCTTTGGCACATCGGATCTGCTCCGGTGCGCCACGCCTCCGTACCGGCGGTATGGAGGCGCTTTTCTTTTTGTCATGTCTGGCCTGAAAGCGCGCGGCGGCTGATTTGATACAAAAACCCTGTCGCCACGTGAATGGCAACAGGGCTTTGCTTAATATGCAGGCGTGATTGGTTTGTGAAAATCACCGGCGCAGCCGCTTTTCAGGATTCAATCTCAATGCTGATTCCGTTCAGCTCCACGCCGTCATCCGCGCGGATCAGCAGATACGGCACACCGCCCATGACGCGCGTCTCGACCAGATCGCGCCGATCAGGCGCAACATGCACCACCACATCCGGCAGCTTGAGCTCCAGCTTTTTCGGCGTGACCAGATTGCGCGGGCTGAGCAGGGTATCCTGCCCAAATTCCTTGTCGAACTGGAGATTGAACGCGGCAACGTGCTCCTCGGATACGCCGCAGTCCTGCAAAACGGCGGTGACATCCGAACGACTGACGATCAGCGCGTCAGCCGAACGCGTTTCCCTGTGCAGCTCGATGCGCTGCGCCAGCTCGTCCTGAACGCTCTGTACCACACGCATGCTGCACTCATCCGCAAGCGCGGCAGAGAGCACGGCCTGAAATGCCTCCCGCTGTTCATCCGCCGGCTTTGGCGCGTCAATATGAAACAGTGCGTCGATCAGCTCGGGGTGGTTATTCGCGCTGCTTTTTGTGTAGTACAGCACGTCATAGATGTTGCTGCGGCGGCCGTCAAAGGCCGGAAACAGGAAGCCAAGCTCCGGCATACCCGCCGCCCAGCCGGCATCCCGAATATGAAAATCCTTTTCCTCCGCGCGATAGCTCAGCTGCGCCTTGGTTGGCTTGACCGGACAGATGGCACACAGAACATAGGGGAAGACCTCGCTGCCATCCTCAAGCGCTGCGCCGTCCTTTGCCTTGAACGGCACGTCATAGCGCTCAAAGGCCAGCAGGATCAGATAATTTCCCTCGATCGTCAGGGACGAGATGACCATCTGATAGAATTTATCCAGTGCCTCCTCGTCCTCAAGCGCGCTTTCACGCAGCGCCATCAGCAGCCGGTGCTCATCTGAGTCGGCTACCTGCGCCGTCCGGAACGGCAGATCCAGCAGATTTTTGTCCAGCGTACCGCTGAGTACCTTTTTCAGCAGCTTGAGATACGTTTCCTTATCTTCCTCTGCGCACAGGCCAAGCGACTGGCGAAAACGCGTCAGAATTTCGCGGCTTTCACTGACATAGCAGCCGCGTATTGCCGTAATGGCGGTACGGTCAGGGCGCAGTCTGCGCCGAAGCTCACCGATTTCCTTTTCCGTCATGATATGCTTCCTTTCGTGTGTTTGATGCTTTTGTGGGAAACAGTATACCACATTCTGCGGCGGGAAGCCAGTAAAATTCCTGCTTGCAAATTGCGGCATTCTGTATCATGATAGCATGGACGGAACAAAGCCTGTACAGACAGCGTCTAACATGCAGAGCGCCGGACACGGCGATTACAGAGCTTCAGAAATCTTAAAAGGTTGACAGAAAAGAAAGAGAGTTACATATGACATTATACATGAGACAGCAGATTTTCACCATCGGTGACCGCTTTAACGTCTGGGACGCATCGGGGAACGACCGCTGGTATGTGGAGCAGGAGCTTCTCACCTGGGGCAAAACACTTCACATCTATGACACGCAAGAGCGCGAGGCGGCAGATATCCGGCGCGAGGTATTCAGCCTTCTGCCGCGCTATTCGATCACGGTCGGCGGCAGGGAGGTCGCGCAGATCGTCAAGAATTTCACACTTTTTTGTCAGGAATATGACGTGGAGGGGCCGGACTGGCGCGTGGAGGGCGACTTTTTCTCGCATGACTACGCCATCTACAGCGGCCAGCGGCAGATCGCGTCGATCTATCGGGCATGGCTGACCTGGGGCGACTGCTACACCATTGAGCTGGACGAGAGTGCAGATGAGCTTCTGGTGCTGGCGGTGGTGCTGGCCATTGACTGCGTGAATGCACAGCGGAATTAAGTGCAATTGCGCCCAAAGGGCGCAGCGTTTTGCGCGCGAAGTGCGCACCGGCTCCCTTGTGTAAAGGGAGCTGTCAGCCGTAAGGCTGACTGAGGGATTGTTTGTAGGGCGGGCCCCATGTGTCCCGCCGTGCCCACTATTTCAACGTTTCACGTTGGAGAGATGC
>CAZPYW010000216.1:0-2210 GCA_964590095.1 uncultured Oscillospiraceae bacterium
GCTTGGTATGCAGAAGATTAAGTGGGAGCTGGAGGATATCTCGCTGAAATACCTTGACCCCGAGGGCTATCAGCAGATCATCGACTATCTGGCTGAAAACGAGAACAGCGCCAACAGCTTTATGAACGCCATCCAGTCCAAGATCACGAAGCGTCTGGCAGACGTGGGCATCCACGGCTCGATTTATGGCCGGATCAAGCATACCTATTCGATCTACCGCAAGATGCGCGCACAGAGCAAGACCATCGACGAGCTGTACGACCTGTACGCGTTCCGCGTGATCGTGGACAACATCGCAGACTGCTATAACGTGCTGGGTCATATCCATGACCTGTTTAACCCCGTTCCCGGGCGCTTCAAGGACTATATCTCCACGCCAAAGCCCAACATGTATCAGTCGCTGCACACCACCGTCATCGGCTCACAGGGCATTCCGTTTGAGGTGCAGATCCGCACGTGGGAGATGCACCAGACGGCGGAATACGGCGTTGCGGCGCACTGGAAGTATAAGCAGCACGTGGGCGACGGCACGGAAAAGGAATTTGAGTGGGTGCGCAGACTGCTGGAAAACCAGCAGGACGTGGAGGCGGACGACTATATCCATTCGCTGAAGATTGACATGTTTGACGATGAGGTCTTCGTCTTTACGCCGCGCGGCAAGGTCATCAGCCTGCCCGCCGGCTCTACGCCCATCGACTTTGCCTACGCCATCCATTCGGCGGTCGGCAACTCCATGACCGGTGCAAAGGTCAACAACCGCATTGCAAGCTATGATGAAACGCTGCACAACGGCGATATTGTGGAGATTCTGACGTCAAAGACGGCAAAGGGTCCCAGCCGCGACTGGCTGAACATCTGCCGGTCGAATCAGGCACGCATCAAGATCAAGCAGTGGTTCAAGAAGGAAAAGCGCGAGGAAAATATCGTCCGCGGCAAGGCGAGCTTTGAGTCAGAGCTGCGCCACATCGGCATTGACCCCGAGGTGCTGCAAAACGAGGATGTGCTGCGCGCGATGCTGAAAAAGGTGTCGTTTGACTGTCTGGATGACATGTATGCGGCCATCGGCTTTGGCGGGCTGACGGCGGTCAAGGCCGTCGGACGGGTCAAGGATGAGCTGACCAAGGCCAGCCGCACACAGAAAGAGCCGCAGCTTCAGATCAAGCCGCCCGCAGCGCAGCAGGCCAACGCCACGGGCGTGATCGTCGAGGACATTGGCTCGTGTATGATCAAATTCAGCCGCTGCTGCACACCGGTTCCGGGTGACGACATCATCGGCTTTATCACCAAGGGCTATGGCGTGTCCGTCCACCGGCGCGACTGCCCCAACGCAAGGGCGGCGGAGGAGCCGGAGCAGGCCGGACGCTGGGTGCGCGTGACCTGGGCAGAGACACCGGACGCGCAGTTTAACACCGCGCTTGAGATTGAAGCCAGAGATCAGGACGGATTGATGCTGGATATCGCCACGATTCTGACCAGTCTGCGCGTGCGCATCCATGAGATGAACGGCAAGAGTCTGCCCAATGGGCGCGCACTGTTTACGCTCTCGTTCCAGGTACACAATCTGGGTGAGCTGGAAACCATCCGCACGCGGCTGCGCGGCATCTCCGGCGTACAGGAGGTACGGCGCGGAAGCAACTGATTTTCCGCGCAGAGAAAGGAAAGCATATGAAAGCAGTTTTGACACGCGTGCGTTCAGCCAGCGTCAGCATTGACGGCGCAGTACACGGCGCGATTGGACAGGGCTTTTTGATTCTTCTTGGCATTGCGCCGGAGGATACGCCCGAAAAGTGCCGCAAGCTTGCGGAAAAATGCCTGGGTCTGCGCATATTCCGCGATGAAAATGATAAAATGAACCGCTCACTTGCCGATGTCGGCGGCAGCGTGCTGGTCATCAGCCAGTTTACGCTTTACGGCGATGTCAGCCATGGCCGCCGCCCCAGCTTTATCGGCGCGGCGCGGCCGGAGACGGCCATCCCGCTGTATGAGCAGTTTTTGCAGGAGTGTGAGCGGCTGGGCTTCCCGCCGCAGCACGGCGAATTCGGCGCATATATGCAGGTGGAGTCGGTCAACGACGGGCCGGTGACGCTGATCGTAGATACGGATGAACTGAAGTAGGGCAGTGCAATTTCCGCACGCTGCGCGTGCGGGGAGGCGCTTCAACCCCTTTTTCTTTCCCATGTGGGAAAGAAAAAGCCGTTGACGGTAAAAAG
>CAZPYW010000217.1:0-2207 GCA_964590095.1 uncultured Oscillospiraceae bacterium
GCAAGAGAAAGAGAAAACAGAACTATGAAGCTTGGAAACCTTGAGATCAGCGGCCATACGGTGCTTGCCCCGATGGCGGGCGTGACGGACTACGCATTCCGGACGGTCTGCGCCGAGCTTGGCGCGGCGGTCACGGTGACGGAGATGGTCTCATCGCGCGCACTGGTCTATCACGATAAAAAGAGTTTGAGTCTGCTGCGCAAAACGCCGCTTGGCGTATGCGGCGCGCAGATTTTTGGCAACGACCCCGCCATCATGGCCGAGGGCGCTGCGCTGGCCTATGAACACAGCGGCGCAGATTTTATCGACATCAACATGGGCTGTCCCATGCCCAAGATCGTCGTAAACGGCGACGGCTGCGCGCTGATGCGCGACGTAGTGCTGGCGGAAAGGATCGTCGCGGCCGTTGTCGCGGCCGTTCCGGTGCCGGTTACGGTAAAAATGCGGCGCGGCTGGGACAAGTCCAGCGTCAACTGCGTCGAGCTTGCCCGTGCAGTCGAGTCAGCGGGCGCGTCGATGGTCGCCGTCCACGGCCGGACGAAGACCATGCTCTATTCCGGCGTGGCCGACTGGGACTGCATCCGCGAGGTGCGCGAGGCCGTTTCCATTCCGGTCGTGGCAAACGGCGATATTTTTGACGCAGAGGCTGCGCTGCGCTGCAAAAACAGGACAGACGCGGCACTTTACATGACCGGACGCAGTGCGTTCGGCAATCCCTGGGTCTTTTCGCAGATCGAGGCCGTGCTGTCAGGCCGCGAGATTCCGCCGCTTCCCCCGCTTTATGACCGCGTGGAGCTGGCGCTGCGGCAGTTTCATCTGGCGCAGGAGGACAAGGGCGAGCATATCGCCTGTCTTGAGGCACGGAAGCATTTTGCATGGTATCTGCGCGGCGTTGCCTACAGCGGATATTACAAAGAAAAAATCTCCGCGATCAACACGATGGCAGACATTGAGTCGATCGCACGCGGAATCCAGCGTGATCTGAGGTGATAGGATGCAGGAACAGGAACTGGTTCGCCGCGCGGCGGCGGGCGACGACAGCGCGTTTGAACAGCTGGTGCTGGCACATCAGACGCAGGTGTATAACCTCTGCCTGCGTCTGAGCGGCAATGAGGCCGACGCGATGGATCTGTCACAGGAGGCGTTCATCCGTGCATGGCGCGGACTGGGACAGTATCAGTTTGGCGCGGCTTTCTCGACCTGGCTCTATCGGCTGACGCGCAACGTCTGCATCGACTTCCTGCGCCGCCAGAAGCGCAGCAAAACCATACCGCTTACGCTTTCTGACGAGGACGGCGAAAGTGAGCTGCCGCTCCCCGATTCGGCGGCAACGCCCGAGGAAAGCGCGCTGGAGGCCGAGCGGCGGCAGGCGCTGGCCGATGCCATGCAGCAGCTCTCGCCCGAGCACCGCGAAATTCTGACGCTGCGCGTGATCAACGACCTGCCGTATGAGCAGATCGCAGAGATTCTGCACATCCGTGTGGGAACGGTCAAGTCTCGTCTGGCACGCGCAAGGCTTGCGCTGAAAAATATTTTGAAAAATGGGAACCAAATGGGGTTGTTTACGTCAGAAGAAAGTGTGGAGGAGGTGTCGCCGGTATGAACTGTGATCAGGCACTGGAAGCCATCAGCGCAAAGCTGGACGGCGCGCTGGATACAGCACAGGAACAGGAGCTGACGGCGCATCTGGCGCAGTGCGCCGATTGCCGCGCCACATATGACGCCCTTTGCGGCATTGAGCAGGGTATGGACACGCTGGTCTGCGATGCACCGGACGGCCTTGCACAGGCCGTGATGGAACAGGTGCGGCAGGAGCCGCGAGCGGCTGCACGCCGCAAGCCGCAGCTGGCCGGTATTCTGGCGGTAGCCGCGGTCGCAGCAGTCCTTCTGCTTGGCCTGACCGGCGTTGTGGACGTCCCCGGCTTTGGAAACCGCGACAAGCGCAGCAGCGCATCGCTGCTCTCCGTGTTCTCCGATGCGAGCACCGCACACGATGGCTCCGGCTTTGGCGGCGCGGACTATGCCGCGCTGGCAGAGGCGCGCGGTGCGCGCGTGCTGGTGCTCTGGCAGGCAGACGCGCTTATGCCCGAGCTTGCCGACGCGCCGCATGAGGCGTATGACGGCGGAACGCTCTATACGCTTGCGCCAGAGGCCTTTGAGACCATGGTGCAGCAGACTGCCGCACAAGACGCGCAGCTGTTTGCGCC
>CAZPYW010000218.1:0-2159 GCA_964590095.1 uncultured Oscillospiraceae bacterium
ATGCTCTCCTCGGCAAAGGTGCTTGAGAAGATCAGCTCCGGAAGCTCGGGCAGCTCTTCCTGCTTCTGCCGCGCGGCTCTTGGCCGCGAGGAGATGGGCGCAAGATCGCGGGGAATGGGCGGGTCATTCTTGCGTGCCTTGCCGCTGCGCAGCACACAGATATCACAGTTTTTATAGCAGCCGATCGTCTCCGGATGATCCTCCATGCGCACCTTGACGCTCTGGCGCAGCAGATTGACCTCGGTCACCGTTCCGCGCCCATCGGGCGTGTCGACAAAGGATTCGTTTTTCGGCGCAGTGCGCAGCAGGTCTTCATACGCGTCCTGCTCATATTTCAGACAGCACATCAGCCGTCCGCAGACGCCGGAGATCTTGGTCGGGTTCAGGCTGAGATTCTGGGTCTTTGCCATCTTGATCGACACCGGCTGGAAATCATCAAGGAACTGCTTGCAGCAGAACGGACGGCCGCAGACGCCAAGTCCACCGACCATTTTTGCCTTGTCGCGCACACCGATCTGGCGCAGCTCAATGCGCGTGCGGAAGACCGAGGCCAGATCCTTGACCAGCTCACGGAAGTCCACGCGGCCATCGGCGGTAAAGAAGAAGAGAATTTTGCTGCCGTCGAAGGCGCACTCTGCCGAAACCAGCTGCATCTCCAGCTTGTGGTCATAGATCTTCTGCTGGCAGATGTCATACGCGCGCTTTTCCTTTTCCAGGTTGTCGCTGTTGACGCGCTCATCCTGTGCCGTTGCCAGGCGCAGCACCTTGCGCAGCGGCGGGACGATCTCAGATGCGGGAACCTCGTGGTTGCCGCAGGTGCAGCAGCCATATTCGATGCCGCGCGAGGTGTCGATGATGACGTGATCGCCCGCGCGGAGTGTCAGTCCGACGGGGTCAAAATAATAGGTTTTTGCATTGTTGCGGAAGCGGATGTCAGCTACCGTTACCGTTGCAGCTGCGGCAGTCTGCGCGGATGCAGACGGCTCGTCCTGCTGCGGCAGCTCCTGCTCCGCGGGGGTTGTATATTCGTCCATGGTATTCTCCTGTCTGCCGCACGGGCGGCAAGTAATCGTCAAGTTGCGGGTCTGTCAGCGAAGCTGTGTGGAAAGCCATCCGATCACGGCGGCAACGCCGACGTTGGCGCTCAGCGCGTCAAGTGCCTGCTGCATGGTGCCAACGGCTGCAAGCAGCTGCGTCCCCGTTCTGCTCTGGCAAAGTGCTGCAGCCTCATCCGAGGCGGCGGGCATGCCGCTTTTTGCGTTCAGCGCCGCGCTTAACAGCGCGCGCCACTGCTGGATGACGGGGATCAGCACGTCGCGCTTGTACTTTTCCAGCGGCAAAAGCACCTGTAACAGGCGAAATGCATCGCCTGAGGCGTACGCCGCGGCAAAATCAGCCGTCTGCGGCGCCGCGCCGCTGTCAAGCAGCGTAAGCGCCTGTCCCAGAAAGCCGCCCGAACGCAGATACGCCGATTCCAGCGCACTTTGCGGCGCATCCGGATGGCGGCTGCGCAGAAACGCAAGCGCTTCCTCCCGCCCGACCGGCGTCAGATGCAGCTCGGCACAGCGGCTGCGGATGGTGGGCAGCAGCTTTTCCGCGTGATCGCTCAGCAGCAGAAAGACGGCGTAGGCCGGCGGCTCCTCCAGAATTTTCAGCAGCGCGTTTTGTGACGCGTCGCCCATATCCTGTGCGCGGGGGATGAGATAGACCTTGCGCTGTCCCTCATTCGGGCGGACGAACACGTCTGCGCGCGCAGCGCGGATGACGTCCACGGCGACGTTTTTATGCTCGGTGTCATCGACGGTGATGATGTCGGGATGCTGCGCGGAAAACGCCTTGCGGCAGGCGGCGCACACGCCGCATGGCCGCTCGCCCGCGCCGGTACACTGCATGGCAGCGGACAAAATGCGCGCAAGCGTATGCTTCCCCGCGCCCTCGGGGCCGCAGATCAGATAGCAATGTGCAATTTTCTCCTGTGCAAACGACGCGCCAAGGCGCTGCTTCAGATCCTGATTGCCATAAAAACCGTCAAATCTCATTCCACTAGCTCCACATAAAGTGCCTATTGCTCTCCAAATTAACAGTATACCAAATTATCCGAAAAAGTGCTACTGTTTTTTCCGCCCGCAGGGCGAAAAAAACGCACGCTGCGCGTGCGG
>CAZPYW010000219.1:0-2154 GCA_964590095.1 uncultured Oscillospiraceae bacterium
GCGCGGCACAGCGCCGCGCCAAGCGCTGTCGGAAGCGCCGCTGCAAGGAGCGTCCAGCCCCAGCTGCCGCTTTCGCGCCGGACGGTCAACAGCGTGGTGCTGCACGGCCAGTGAAACAGGAAGAACACCATCACGCAAAGCGTCTGGCGCACATCCCAGCCCGCATGCGCAAGCGTCTGCGCCACGCCAAGGCCGGCTGTCTGCACCAGACTCTGTGCGCCGCTCAGCTGCATCAGCACAATGGGCAGGACAAGCTCATTTGCGGGAAGCGCCAGAAGAAACGCCAGTAAAACTGCACCATCCATGCCGAGCCAGCGCCCGAGCGGCGCAAGCAGTGCTGCGGCCTGCGCGAGAAGCGTCGACTCGCCCAGCTGGATGTTCCCAAGACACCAGACCACCAGTCCGGCCGGCGCGGCAACGGCGACCGCGCGTCCCAGAACGACAAGCGTTCTGTCCAGCATTGCGCGCACCAGAATGCGCCCGACATTCGCCCTGCGATAGGGCGGCAGCTCCAGCGTAAAGGGCGACGGCGCGCCGCGCAGGAGCGTCCGGCTGAGCACGGCTGAACAGCCCATTGATGCGCCAACGCCCACCAGAACGCACGCGGTCAGCGTCAGCGCGCACAGCGGCGGGACATCGCCGCAAAGCAGACACGCCAGCGTGATCAGTGCGGGAAAACGCCCGTTGCATGGCACAAAGCTGTTGGTCAGAATGCCGATCAGGCGCTCACGCGGGGTGTCGATGATGCGGCAGCCTAGCACGCCCGCTGCGTTGCAGCCAAAGCCCATGCAGGTGGTAAGCGCCTGCTTGCCGCATGCGCCGCAGCGGGCAAAGCCGCTGTCCATGAGAAACGCCAGCCGCGGCAGATAGCCGATGTCTTCCAGAAGCGTAAAGAGCGGAAAGAAAATCGCAACCGGCGGCAGCATCACAGAGATCACCTTTCCGGTCGTTGCAACGATGCCGTCGATCAGCACGCCGGAGAGCCAGGGCGGCGCGCCAAGCTGCGCCGTAAGCCGGTGCAGGCGCGCACACAGCCATGCGACTGCACGCTCCAGCAGCTGTGAGGGAAGATTTGCACCGCTGATGGTGAGCCAGAAGATGAGCGTCAAAAGTGCGGCAACGACCAGCCAGCCCGTGACGCGGCCGGTCAGAAAGCGGTCAAGTGCGCGGCTGCGCGGCCGCTGTGCTGCGGGAGCGGCGCAGACGGCAATTCCGGCCAGACGTTCGGCCTCGCGCACGTAGATGGCTGCTGTCTCATCCGCATCGCCGTCAGCAGACGCAGCAGGATGGTGTGGATGCGTGCGCGAAAAGCCGTCAAGGAGACTGCGGATGCGCTCTTGCAGCGTGTCAAGACCCTCTCGCCGTCCTGCGCTGATGCCGACCACCGGCACGCCAAGTGCGCATTCGAGTGCGCGCAGATCAAGACGGATGCCGTGCGATTCTGCCTCGTCCAGCAGATTGACGCAGACGATCACGCGGTCAGTCTGGGCAAGGATCTGAAGCGGCAGAATCAGGCTGCGCGCCAGACATGTTGCATCACAAACCGCCACAACACAGTCAGCTGCGCCGGAGCGGATATAGTCGGCTGCAAGCAGCTCTTCCTCAGATCGTCCAAGCAGGGAATATGTCCCGGGCAGATCGATAACAGCGTAGCGTTCAGCCTTGTATGGATAGTAACCCTGTGCCAGTTCGACTGTTTTGCCCGCCCAGTTTCCCGTGTGCTGGTGCAGACCGGTCAGGGCGTTAAACAGCGTGCTTTTTCCGACGTTGGGATTGCCGGCCAGCGCGATACGCCTGCTTTTTTCTTTTGCTGATGCAGCACTTATTCCCATGGCCGCACCAGGATCGTCTCTGCGTCACACCGGCGCAGCGCGATGGTTGCACCGCGCACCTGATAAGCGATGGGGCTTCCGGAGGGGGCGCGCAGCACGCAGCGAACGTGTGTACCCTCGATCAGTCCCAGCTCGATCAGTCGCCGGCGCAGCGCACCGGTGTGTGCGAGCGAGGTCACAACGGCAGCTTCCTCGGGCGCAAGCTGCGCAAGTCTGATTTCTTCCGCATTCATACCAACACTCCTATTCGTGCGCGTCACCGCGCGGAATGCCGGAAGTGTCAGCCTCCGGCGAGATCGTATTGCCGCGCCCAAAGGGCGCG
>CAZPYW010000220.1:0-2143 GCA_964590095.1 uncultured Oscillospiraceae bacterium
GGCAGATAGACGATGGCGCGCGTCTGCTGCGTGCCGGCCGCCTCCAGCGTCAGCGTGTGGCTGCCGCTTTCGCCAAGCGTCAGCGTGTACGCCGTCCAGCCGTCCGCGACAGACTCGCCTGTCAGCAGCTCGCCGTCAAGCGCGGCCGTATGCGCCACGCCTTCGCCGTCTGCCAGCGCGCGCACGCTGACGGCCAGTGTATCACTGGCCGTGGTATACACGCCGTCTGTCAATTCGCCGTCCAGACTGGTTTCAATCGTCACCGTCTGGGGCGCGTTTGTCTGCTGTTCCGGCGCGTCCGCTGCCAGAACGTTTACCGGCAGGACGCCAATCAGCAGCGCCAGTGCCAGTATCAGACTCAACACTCGTTTTTTCATTCTGTTTGCTCCTTTTCTATGTTTTCGTGGCCGTATATCCTGCCTTTTTGGGCATATACGCAAAAAATCGCCGCCTGAACATAGCAGACGGCGACCCACGCAACGGCAACGAAAAAAATGGACGCACCGCTCCCATTTGGATCAGTGCGCACAAAATTGACATCACAGGGAGAGCTCGTCCTGAAATGTTTCTCATCCTTCAAACGCAGACAAAGCCCCCTGTCGGATGACAGGGACGCGTCCGCGTCCTGACAGCAATTCTTCTGACTTGCAATCTGGAAAATGCGATCATGCATTTTCCGCGTCCGTTTCCTACCTTCTCACAGGGGGCAAGCCCCCGCAATGGCTACCTTTCGGTCAAACAGCGTCTGCTGCTTTGGAACGGCCTCTTGCGCACAGCTCCGGTCGAGTGGATTGGTTACCTTTCCTTTTTCATCACAGACTGTCCGCCGGACAACCTGTGATTACACGTCTCGGATGATGCGGTATGTAATTGTGCGTCTGCGCAAAGCGCCGGCGCGGCCTCAGGCCACTTTCATTATAGCGCGGCGTTTGAAAAAGTCAATGCCAAGCTACAGAAATACTTTTTTCGCGCATCGGCGCGGATGCGCGCATAAAAAATCATTTCTGCGCATTTTCCTGTGTCGAAAACCGGCGCTTTCTCCCGAAACTGCGCAGGCAAAAAAACTTTACACCGGCGCGCTGCATCGCTATACTGAAAGCAGGCCGGAACCGATCTACGCAGAGCACAGCGGCCGCGCGTCCTCTTTTTTGATAAGCTGTAAGGAGGAAGAGAGGACGGCTCTGCGGAAGCACCCCTGTCAGGGGCAGGGGTCGATCACGCACTGCCCGCGCGGCTTTTGGCACAAGGCCGCGCCGCATAAAGCGCCGTCCGTCTGGCGGCAGCGGCGCTTTTCTCTACCACATGCCGGAAGGAGCTATGATTCAGCAGGAGGAACCCACGTAAAAGGAGCGGCAAACCTGAGCGGGAGCATATCATACGATACGCCCCCGCTCCCTTTTTCTCTGTCGCTTGCCCTCTTGCATCCGGCCGCAAAACACGATAAAATAGAGTATCGCCGCATGCGCCGTGCACCGGCGAAAGCTTTAAGCATATGGAGGCCAACGCTTATGCAGCACGCGATCATCCATCTGAGAGAGATTTTCCCCGCGCTGGGCGCAGACGGCTGCGACCCGACGCTGACCACCTATTTACAGGACAATCTGTCCGAAATGGGGCGCGAAAAGTTGCGGCGTCCCGCCGTGCTGATCTGCCCGGGCGGTGCCTACGCCTTTTGCAGCCAGCGTGAGGCCGAGCCGGTTGCCCTGCACTTTTTGCCGGAGGGCTATCAGGTCTTTGTTCTGGACTATTCCGTCGCGCCGCACCGCTTCCCCACCCAGCTGCGCGAGGTCGCAGCCGCGATGGAGCTGATTCACCAGAACGCGGCAGCCTGGCACTGTGATCCTGCGCGCGTCGCCATTCTGGGCTTTTCTGCCGGCGGCCATCTTGCCGCGCACTATTCCACCGCGTATTGCTGTCCGGAGGTACGTGCGTGCTTCCCCGAAAGCAGGCCGGTTGCCGCCTCGGTTCTCTGCTATCCGGTCATCACCGCCGACCCGCGCTGGACGCATTCGGAAAGCATTGAAAACGTGTCCGGTATTGCGGCGCGGACACCGGATGAAACCGCCCGCTTTTCCTGTGACCGGCTGGTCTGTGCGCAGACGCCGCCCGCCTTTTTGTGGCACACCGCCGCTGATGAGACCGT
>CAZPYW010000221.1:0-2141 GCA_964590095.1 uncultured Oscillospiraceae bacterium
GCGCAGCAGGAAAGTACCAATCCCGCAAAAATGTAAACGTTTCGTTTCTTTTTCGTGAATTTCGTGAATTTTGCCAACTTCCCTTTCGCCTTGCTTGCCGCCGCGCGTTTTGTATGGTATAATCAATTCCTGTCAAAAACATGCGCTGCGCGCAGAAAGGAGCTGTCGGTATGGACGGACACGAGCTGCATATTCCCGAACAGGACGCACGCCGTCTGCTTGCGGCGGCAAACGGCGAGGCCGCGCTGCTGTACCTGCATCTGCACACCGGCGGCACCGAGGCCGATGCGGCGCAGACCCTCCGCATGAGCCAGCGGCAGCTGGATTTTGCCGCCGCCACGCTGCGCCAGATGGGACTTTACCCCGAGCCGCAGCCGCGCCATCTGATGCCGTCTGAGGCACCGGTCTACACCGAGGCCGATCTGACGCGCGAGTATACGTCCAATCCCGAGTTTACCAGCATGGTTGGAGACGCACAGCGGCGCATGGGGCGGGTGCTTTCGACCGAGGAGCTGAAAATTCTCCTCTGCATCTACCGCTATCTTGGCCTTTCGGTCGATGTAATCTCCATTCTGATCAACTACTGCATTGAAAAAAGCCGCGCGCGCGGCACGTCGCGTCTGCCGTCGCTGCGGATGATCGAAAAGGAAGCCTATCGCTGGGCGGACATGGGCATCGACACCATGGAGGAGGCCGCCGTTTACATGCAGAACCAGCTTCAGCTGCAATCGCGCGTGGGCATGATCCAGCGCACGCTCCAGCTGAGCGACCGGCGGTTGACGCAGGGCGAGGAAAAGCTGGTGCGCACATGGCTGGAATGGGGCTTTGGCCAGGATGAGATCCGTCTGGCCTATGAGAAAACGTGTATGAACACCGGCGCGCTCAAGTGGCCGTATCTGAATTCCATCTTAAAAAGCTGGCATGAGCAGGGCTTTACCTCTCTGCGGCAGATCGAGTCCGGCGACCACGCGCCGGTCAAGACGCAGCCGCCGCGCAGCGCAGCGCCCACCGCCATCCGGCACGATGACAAGCTGAGCGAATTTGAACGGCGGGCAGTCGAAAAAATGCTGAACAAGCACTTTGACGAGGAGGGATGAGCATGGCCTATTCACAGAGCGTCCTGCGCCGTGCCGAGGCGCGGCTGGAACAGGCGCGGCAGCAGCACGAGGAAGAGGCGCGCAGCCGTCAGGCCGCAATTTATGCCCAGCATCCGCGTCTGCGCGAGATCGACGCGCAGCTGCGCCAGACCGCGGCACGCGTGATGGCCGTCAGCTTCCGGCGCGGAAGCGACCCAAACGAGGCCGTAGAGGCGCTGAAACAGGAAAATCTGGCGCTGCAGCGCGAGCGAGAGTGGATTCTTGAGTCCAATGATCTGGATCCGGATGACCTGGAGCTGTCCCCGCTTTGTCCAAACTGCGGCGGGCGCGGCTATGTGGGCGCGGTGATGTGCGACTGTCTGCGCGAGCTGTGCCGACAGGAGCAGAAAAAAGAGCTTTCTCATCTGATTGGCAGCGGCCGCGAGAGCTTTGACCGCTTCCGTCTGGACGTCTATCCCAGCCAGTATGACAGCGATCTCGGCGCATCGCCGCGGATGCTGATGGAGCGCGTGCTCCACACGGCGCAGCGCTATGCAAAGGGTTTTTCCGCGCACAGCGGGTCGCTGCTTTTTATCGGCCCGACCGGCCTTGGGAAAACGTATCTTTCGGCGTGCATCGCGCGCACCGTGGCAGACCGCGGCTTCTCTGTTGTCTATGACACGGCCATTCAGCTGTTTGCCGATTTTGAGGCCGCGAAATTTTCGCGCCAGCCCGAGCGCGCGGCCGATACGGAAAAATATCTGCACTGTGACCTGCTGATCGTGGACGATCTTGGCACCGAGATGACCACGCAGCTGACCGTCTCGTCACTGTACCAGCTGATCAACACCCGCCTGATGGAGCAGCGCCAGACGGTCATTTCGACCAATCTGCCGGTCAGCGAGCTGGAACGACACTACTCCGCGCAGATCGCCTCGCGTCTGCTCGGCGTGTATGAGGTCTGCCGCTTTGCAGGCAACGATATCCGCATGATGAAGTGAGACATTGTTCCCTATATTCATTATAATAATATAGTTGAAAACGGCCGACAGATGTCGGTCGTTT
>CAZPYW010000222.1:0-2137 GCA_964590095.1 uncultured Oscillospiraceae bacterium
TATATCAGCTGAACACTGACGTCCTCCACCAGCTTTTCAAAGAAGACCGCACGCCACTGCACCCGCTCGACCGGCGCAAAGTGAAGCGCCGAGCAGGCCGCGTGCAGCTTGTGCGCATCCGCCCCGACAACCACCGCCGTCGGGCCGTCCGCGCCGCCGATAATCCCGATCGTTGCGGCGCAGCCGGATACCTGCGGCGCAGAAGAATCGGCGGCTGACGCCTTCCGGCGCGGCCGGTCGCCCTCGGCGCAGTCCTGCACCAGAAAACCGCGGCCTGTGATATCCGGCGAAAGCGTATACGACAGGAGTGTCGCATAACGCGGATATTCCATCGTCTCATCTGCAAACGCACGCTCCGGCATTTCCTGCTGCTCCAGCTCCTGTACCGTCAGCACGTGGCATTTTCCGCTCAGTGGATGTATAAGCTCGATCTGCTCACCCACAGCAGCAGTAAAGTGCGCACCCTTCAGCGCCGCAGGTCTGCGTTCCAGCCGGATGGAAAGCGACCGGATATCCAGCGCATCTGCCCCCTCCAGTCGGAAGCAGCAGCGGTGCAGCCCCCACGCCTGCGTGAGGCTCAGACCATAGTGCTCCAGCGCGCCGTGCCTCATCGCCTGCATGCGTGCCCTGCGGCAGACATGCAGCCGGAAGCCACGTCGTCCCGCAGCCGCTTGCAGACGGGACAGCCTGCCCATTCAGCGTAAGACTGACCGTAAAATCCGCGTTCAGCGGGTGCTCGCGCGCAAGCTGCTCCTGCTCCTCCTGCGTATAGTGGTGTTCATCCTCATGGTGCAGATCCCATTTCCGGATGTAGGCATTCACCGCATCAGGCGCAGCCTCTACAAACAAATCCAGCACCACGCCCTCGCTGCACAGATAGATCGCCGGTGCGCGCCAGTGCTCCCTGCCCCAGCGGAATGCTTTTCCCAGTGTAAGCTCAACACCCGCCGCGCCGTCGCTGTTCCAGAAGCCGCCGTCATAGCTGACGCGCCATTCCTCCTGCGTTGCCGGTGCGGCCGGATTCATGTCCGTATCATAGTAATCCTCCGTGTAGGGTATCTGCGAACAATCAAATCCGGTCTGCAGCGCCTTTACATATGCAAACGCATCCTCCATCGGCGCAAGCCCCAGCTTCTGCCGAAGCGCATCCAGAACCGCCTGCTGCGCGGCTGTCGGCGGGTTGTCCAGCAAAAATGCGTCAAACTGCGCTCTGTCCCACGCATAGCACTGTTCCAGCACAGCCATATCCGCGCAGGAAAGCAGCAGCCGCAGCAAATCGGTAAAATTCCGCGCAATGGGGTGGACGCAGTCCCCAAAGTTCATCGGGCTGACCGCAAAGATCATGTCGCCAAAGGCCGGAATCGTGCAGTAATGAATCCCGTCCACACCGGCGCAGCCGATGACCTGTGCGCCCTCCGGCGTGCAGTAATGTGGCACAAATGTGCCGCACGGCTCAATGCCAAGCGCAGAGAGCGCAATGCCTTGCCGCGCAAGCTGTTCAGGCGTTATGTTCATCTGGGTCGCCTCCTTAAACGCCGTATATTCCGGATGCTCCGTGTACTTTACACGACCAGCTATCAACACGCAGTCTGAAAACCGTAACTGCCTGCAGTGCCTTTTCCGCAAATTCCCATTGTTCTTCTCCGGTATAGTGGCGCATGATAGTCCGCAGTGCATGCATTCGTGCATCTGCATCTGTCAGAATCTCAGCCGTCCCCACACCCATGACACACTGATACCAATAGGAAAAGCTGCACGCAGACTTCCCCTCGACCAGTCCATGTGCCGTGTCCATTTCAAAGGAAACCGCAGTCTGCGCAAGCAGCAGTGAAAGCTTTTTTCCCACGTTTGCAGAATGGAAATACAACGTCAGCGTCTCATCCGTGGCCTCATAGCCAAAATTCATGGGCACGATGTATGCCGCGCCCTGATCGACCATTCCCAGCCGGCAGCAGTCACAGGCATCCACAACCCGCAGCATATCAGAAAAACTGGTCACTTCCCGATCCGATCTTCTCATGTGCGTCTCCCCCAGACTCTGTTTTTCCGACCATCTCGGCTGAAAGCCGGTACGGCCTGCATGCAGCGCACCCGCTGCTGTTTTCTCCATCATACACCGCGGTCTGCCATTTGTAAA
>CAZPYW010000223.1:0-2033 GCA_964590095.1 uncultured Oscillospiraceae bacterium
CAATCCCTCAGTCAGCCTGCGGCTGACAGCTCCCTTTACACAAGGGAGCCTTCGCACGCGCTGCGTGCGCTTTTTGCGCCAAATCGCTATTGACATTCCGCGCTGCGTTGCGTAAAATAGCAAAGTCATACAAGTAGGAAAATTGCACACTGTCGTGCAAAAAGGAGGGCGCTATGTCAGGAGGCAAGCATCTTCTTGGCCGTCCAAAGGGATATCACATATTCGGAACCGCCAAGGTCGGAGAAAAGGGTCAGATCGTCATCCCCAAGGAGGCGCGGACGCTGTTCCAGATCGAATCCGGTGACACGCTTTTGATCCTTGGCGACGAGAAGAACGGCATTATTGTGACCAAGCCCGACGTCATCCGTGACGCCGCGACACAGGTTTTTGAGAATTTAAGAGGCAAAGAGGAAGATAACAATGCAGATCAATGAAATGTATGAATCGCTCGGCGTCAGCCGCGAGGTCTACGCATACGGCGAGAAGATTCTGTCCGGACTGAAAGAGCGCTTTGCGGCGATTGACGAGACCGCTGAGTATAACCAGGCCAAGGTGCTGCGCGCCATGCACGAAAACCGTGTGGACGCAACGTGCTTTGCCGCAACCACCGGATATGGCTATGACGACATGGGACGTGAGAAGCTGGAAAAGGTCTACGCCTCCACGTTCCACACCGAGGCGGCGCTGGTGCGCCCGCAGATCACCTGCGGCACCCATGCGCTGACCGTGGCGCTCAGCGCCAATCTCCTGCCAGGCGATGAGCTGCTCAGCCCCGTCGGTGCGCCGTATGACACACTGGAAGAGGTCATCGGCATCCGGCCGTCCAAGTGCTCCTTGATGGAGTACGGCGTCCGCTATCGCCAGGTCGAGCTTCTGCCCGACGGCAGCTTTGACTATGACGGCATCCGCGCAGCGATCAACGAAAAAACCAAGCTTGTCACCATCCAGCGTTCCAAGGGCTATGCCACGCGTCCGTCGTTTTCCGTGGAAAAAATCGGTCAGCTGATCGCATTCTGTAAGCAGTGTAAGCCCGACGTCATCTGTATGGTCGACAACTGCTACGGTGAATTTGTCGAGCGGCAGGAGCCGTCGGATGTCGGCGCGGATATGATCGTCGGCAGCCTGATCAAAAACCCGGGCGGCGGCCTTGCGCCCATCGGCGGCTACATCTGCGGCAAAGAGGCGCTGGTTGAGCGCTGTGCCTATCGCCTCTCTGCCCCGGGACTTGGACAGGAGGTCGGCGCGAACCTCGGCATTCTGCCGTCGTTCTATCAGGGCTTCTTCCTCTCGCCCACGGTGGTGGCCGGTGCGCTCAAGGGCGCTATCTTTGCCGCCTGCGTGTACGAGCAGCTGGGCTTTGCCTGCGTACCCAACGCGACGGAATCGCGCCACGATATCATTCAGGCCGTCTCGCTTGGAAGCGCCGAGCGGATGCTGGCCTTCTGCGCCGGTATTCAGGCAGCCGCTCCGGTTGACAGCTACGTCACGCCTGTTCCCTGGGCCATGCCCGGGTATGATTCTGAGGTCGTGATGGCCGCAGGCGCGTTTGTACAGGGCTCGTCCATTGAGCTCTCTGCCGACGGCCCCATCCGTGAGCCGTATGCCGTCTATTTCCAGGGTGGACTTACGTGGTATCATGCAAAGCTCGGCATTCTGATGAGCCTGCAAAAGCTGGTTTCCGCGGGACTGACCACGCTTCCGCGCTGAATGCACCGGCCATTTTACCCGCTTACACCTTCAACCTGACCGGCCGCTGTGCCGGCGCGATACACGCGATACAAATGAAAGAGAGAGTATTCTATGTGGTTCTGGTTATCGATCATTACACTTCTGTGCTGGTCCGGCTCTGATCTGTTTTCCAAGCTGGGCTGCCGCGGTGAGGACAAATACGCGCACCTGAAAATGGTCATGGCCGTCGGCGTGGTCATGGGTCTGCACGCGGCATATGAGATCTTCATCGGCGGCGCAGTGGTCACGTGGCAGGTCATCTGGACGTATCTGCCGGTTTCCATCCTCTATATTCTGTCCATGAC
>CAZPYW010000224.1:0-2017 GCA_964590095.1 uncultured Oscillospiraceae bacterium
AAAACGACAAAGTCGTTTTGGGGCAGCCTCAGGCGGAGCTGCTGTCTTGCAGCTCCGCCTGTTATTTGTCTAAACGCGCAGGCTCAAAGATCGACCCGCTCAAAGCGCGCGGCCGCGCAGCTTCGCGCCAGCGCGCTCAGCCCCCACCAGACCAGAATGCCGCTCACCAGAATTGGCAGCTGACGCAGCTGGTCACGCGCGGCGTAGCTTTCCAGCAGCGCCTCGCTCTGCGGCAGGAGGACAAGCAGCACGTGCTCCCCCGCCTCCAGCAGCACGATCAGCAGGAATTCCACGATACTGCCAACCAGAAACGGCTTTCCCAGATCATAGCCGTTTTTGTAGTGCATCGGCAGGAATACCAGATTGAATACGCCCATCAGGAGAAATGCCAGCCCCAGAAACGCGGCGTTTGCCTCGATGCCGACGGCATTGCGCGCCGCACCGTACTGCGCGCGGATGAGCATAAACGGCACACAGGCCGCCGCCTGCATCCCCTCAAGCAGCATGACCGTCCTGACCCGTGCAAAGACCATCTCCCGCTTGCTCACGGGCAAAAGCGTCATATACTGCACATCGCGGTTCTCACGGCACGACTGGAAAAACAGGAAGATCCCCAGCGAGCAGTAGAAAAACGTCACATAATACGGATAATTCGGGATGAGCAGCAGCGCACTGAGCGCGAGAAAGAAAAACGGCACCGGCAGCATGCTCAGCCGCCATTCCTTGTACATAAACGCCTTGCTGTTTTGCTTCATTTTTCGGCCTCCCGTTCCAGATATACCATGATCTGTTCCAGCCCCGCCGCGCTGACGGCGCAGCCCGCTGCCAGCGGCGCGCTGTCCGTGCAGAGCAGGCCCGAGAACGTGCCGTGATGCTGTTTCTTTCCCAGCAGCGCCGCGTCCAGCTGCGGCGTGAGCCGCTCCTGCGTGCCCTCGACCAGCACATAGCGCCGCAGGAGCGCTTCCTTCGTTGTCGAGCTGAACACGCGCCCGTTCTGGATATAGGTGATCGCGTCGGCGCAGGCCTCCAGATCAGAAATGATGTGTGTAGAAAAGAGAATGCTGACGCCCTCCTCCTCGCACAGCGACAGGAACAGCTCCAGCAGCGCATCGCGCGACACCGGATCCAGCCCCGACGTCGGCTCATCCAGAATCAGCAGCTGCGCGCCATGGCTCATTGCCAGCGCGAGCTGGTATTTTACCTTCATGCCCTCGGAAAGCTCACTGGTGCGCTTTTCCTCGCACAGGGCAAAGCGCGAAAGGAGCGACTGATACCGCCCCTCATCCCAGTCCGGATAAAACCGGCGCGTGGCCGCCGTGATCTGTGACAGGCGCTTGCGCGGGTAGTAGCACAGTCCGCCCGAAACAAAGCCGAGCTTGCAGCGGATCTCCCGCTCCTGCGTGTCCATGTCCATGCCAAGAATCTCGACTTTGCCCGCATCCGGCCGCACCAGATGCAGCATGGACTTGAGCGTTGTGGTCTTGCCCGCGCCATTGCGGCCGATCAGCCCCATGATCGTACCGGCCTGCATGGCAAACGACACGTCGCGCAGCGCAAAGGTCGGATACTGCTTGCAAAGGCCCTCAATCCGAAGCGCCTGCATCACCTGCGTCATCTGTGTCGTCCTCCTCTCTGGCCATGCGCCACAGCCGCTCGGGCGCGGCAATGCTGCTTTCGTCAATCAGCGCGATGCCGCGCTTTTTGTCCGCCAGAAGCAGCAGCTGGTCGCCCGACCGGATGCCGAACAGCTCACGCGCGCCCTTGGGGATGACGATCTGTCCCTTGTCACCGACCTTGACGATGCTAATAAATTTCCCCTTTGGATATTGCAGTGCCATAATGCCCCTCCTGTTACGCTGTTATACTTTGCATAACTTTTCCCACTTAGTATAACACCAGACACCAGAAAATGCAAGTCCCCTCCCCAGCCATCTGCAAAAAATGTCTCATACGCGCAAAAAGCGGCGCACACCATACGGTGTGCGCCGGTTCGTTTAGTTCCAGATGCCGCCCGAGG
>CAZPYW010000225.1:0-1947 GCA_964590095.1 uncultured Oscillospiraceae bacterium
GACCTTGTGCTCAAGCTCCACCTGCACCCCCGCCTGCTCGGTCTTGCGCGCCAGCAGGATGCAGAGTTTTTCCATGCGCGCGGGGAGGTTGACCAGATTGAGCACCTCCAGCTGCTCGGATACGGTATCCAGTATGTGCGCGGAGATCATGTCGCAGAGCTTGTCGCAGTCGTCGGTCTTTTCCAGATATTCTGCGGCGTTGTCCGGCACGCGGGGGGATACCTCGGCAAACCGGTGGAAATATTCCAGCAGCACGCTGCGCGATGCGTTCATCAACAGTTCTGTACCCGATTCGCAGGGCAGATCCTGTACCTCGGCATGGGGGCCGTTTTTCATGTTCTGGATGGAGAGGAAGCGCGCGCGGCGCAGACCCTCCACCGAGATGCGCACGGCATTGGTCGGCGTGCGCAGTATGCTCTTGATGCGCGTGACCGTGCCGATCTTGTTGAAGGATTCATAGCCGGGGAAGTTGACCGCATCCACCTGATGGGTTGCCAGAAAGATTTCGCGGCCCTCGTCGATTGCGCCCTCAAATGCGGACAGGCTGCCCTCGTCGTTGACCTCGAAGGTAGCGTTCATATAGGGAAAAATGACCAGCTTGTGCAGCGGCACAAGAGGCAGCAGCTGCACAAAGCCCTCGATGTTTTTGGTTTCTTCACTCATAAACTGTCAGGTTCCTTTTTATATTTCTTTATATTTTTTCTGTTTCTGTCTTTATTCGCCGTACAGGGCGCGTACATAATCCAGCGATTCGTGCGTGCCGATGTCATAGCAGGGCTTGTCCGTCACATACGCATATACCGGCATGCGTGGAACCAGCCACACCGGGAAATTCCCCGGCGCATCGGGGCTGTTGCCCTGAGCAAGATAATCGGAAATCATGCGCATGACGTGCGCGGGATAAAAATACAGCGCAAATACGCCGTTGTTCGCGGGCGGATCCGCAGGCTTTTCCACGAGCGAGAGCACGCGGTGATCGGCATCCAGCACCGCCACGGCAAAGCGCCTGAGCGCCTCTCGGTCATCCATTTTCTGCGCCAGCACAAGCGGGCTGCGGTTGTGGGCAAGATAGTCCTGATACATCTGATCGTAATCGATCATCAGAAGATTGTCGCCCGCCACGATCAGGCAGTCATCATCCAGCTCTGCGCGCTGCATGACAAAGGCGATGTCCCCGATGGCGCCGCGCTTTCCCTCATCCTCCCGCGTGCCGTCGTTGTGAACGTGCAGGCGCGGATCGTGATGGTTTTCCGCCCAGCGTGCGAAGTGCTCGTAGAATTTATCGTTGGATACGACATGAATTTCGTCGATCTCCGGGATTTTGTCCAGCTGCCTGAGAATATGATCGAGCAGCGGCATGCCTCCGACGGAAAGCAGCGCCTTGGGAAAATCCTTTGTCAGCGGATACAGGCGCGTGGCGTATCCGGCGACGAGAAGAATTGCTTTCATGTATAAAGCCACCTCCCAAAGTATAATTCTCTAGCATCTATTATAACACAAGTTTCTCATGCCAAACAACCTTGCGGTTGTAATATCTTTGGTTTTATTCTACAATAGATAGCGAAGAGCCGCAAAGGGGAGGAGTCCGTTTGGCAAGAAAGATCAGAGCACACAGAATCCATTCGACCGCGCAGCGCGTCAGCCGCAGCAGCCGTACGGTCAAACACATCAAACTAAAGCTGACCGCCGGCATACTCATCGTGCTGCTGGCTGTGGTGGGCGCTTATGCGCTGACGGTGCATCTGCGCACGGAGCGCACCGACGGGTGCGTGGAGGTCGTGGTCGGTTCCTCGCTGATGGCGCGGCTGGAATCCTCAGACATTCCGCAGCCGATGACGGTTCGGGAGGCGCTGGACACGGTCGCCGTTCGTCCCGCCTCGCAGCAGGTGATCCGCCTGACCGTGGACGGGGACTGTCTCGAAGTGACCGCGCAGCAGGCAGAGGGCA
>CAZPYW010000226.1:0-1911 GCA_964590095.1 uncultured Oscillospiraceae bacterium
CGGGGCGCAGATAGCAGGTGGAGGACGAGTCCTCGGTCACGCCGATGGCGGTCTTGAACATCAGATTGAACTTGCGGATGGGGGTGAAGTCATGCTTGCCGCAGACGGGGCAGACGATGTCGTCGTGCTCGGCGATGAACTTGTCCATCTCGTCAAAGCTCATGGCGTCCACGTTGACCTCATGATGCTCTTCCCCAATCAGCTTGTCGGCGCGGTGGCGCGCCTTACAGGCCTTGCAGTCGAGCAGCGGGTCAGAGAAGCTGGACACGTGGCCGGTGGTGATCCAGGTCTGCGGGTTCATGATGATGGCGGCGTCGAGGCCGACATTATAGGGGCTTTCCTGGACAAATTTTTTGAGCCAGGCTTTTTTTACGTTGTTTTTGAATTCCACGCCAAGGGGGCCGTAGTCCCAGCTGTTGGCAAGGCCGCCGTAGATCTCGGAGCCGGCAAAGACAAAGCCCCGATTTTTGCATAGGGCGATGATTTTGTCCATGGATTTTTCTGAACTTTTCATCATAAGCGAATTTTCCTCCTGTGACGTGTCGATTGTTAAGAATATTATAGTGAAAAGTGGCGCAAAGTCAACCGCGCGTCACGATTTTTTCCGGAATCGCTTTTGTTTTGCACCGCTTTGTGATATACTGCTGGTGTTCGTACCGCATTTTGCCGGACTGGCGGGTGTGGGATCAATCTGCCGGTGCATGTGCGCTGCACTGCGCCGGATGATAAAAGGAGCCGTTGGCATTGAAAACGATTGGACGACTGATTCTTTCTGCAATTTTTGTGGTGCTGACCGGCCTGCTGGTGGCCGCGGCGACCAGTGCGCCGGAGTTTCTGTTTGCATTTTACCCCGAGCTTTCCCGCCGCATGCTTGCCGCCATTGCCGAGGTCACGGCGGTCGTTCCGTTTGCACTGTGGGAGGTCATTGTGCTGCTGGGGGTGCTGTGGCTGATCTACACGCTGGTGCGCACGGCGTCGCAGCATCGCAGTATCTTCCGCTGGCTCTCCGGCGTGGTGCTTGCGGCAAGCGTGCTGGTGTTTGCCTTTGTTGGGCTGTGGGGACTGAATCACTTTGGCCCCGACGTCGGGCAGACGCTGCGGCTTGATGTGCGGGAGTATTCGCGTGAGGAGCTGACCGAGGCCACGCGCTATTATGCCAAGCAGGCGGCGGAGCTGTCCGGCGCAGTCACGCGCGATGCGCAGCAGGTGGCGCATTTTTCAGACTTCTCCGCGCTGGCCGAACAGGCGGGCGAGGGGTATCAGGTGCTTTCGGCAGATTACGACTGCTTCTCCGGCTCAACTGCGCGACTCAAGCGCATGATCGCCTGGCCGCTGTTCAGCCGCTTTGGCATCACGGGTATTTTTGTCTGCCTGACGGGGGAGTCCTGTGTCAATCCGGATACGTATGAGGCGTGGCTGCCGTTTACCATGTGTCATGAGCTTGCGCACCGGCAGGCGGTGGCCGCCGAGGACGGCGCAAATTTCTGCGCGTATCTTGCCTGCATGAAAAACAGCAGCGCGGAATTCCAGTATTCCGGCGCAATGGCCGCCTATGTCTACTGCCACAACGCGCTGTATCGGGTGGATGCTGCCGCTGCGGGCGAGATCTGGAATCAGCTGCCCGCCGCCGTGCTGGCGGATATTACTGCGGCGAACACGCACTATGCCCAGTATGAGGGAAAGGTGCAGGATGCGGCGACAAAAGTGAACGACGCGTATCTCAAGGCGTTCTCGCAGGAATCGGGCGTACAGAGCTATGGCGAGGTCGCAGACCTGCTGATTGCATGGTATTTAAAGAAAAACGCAGATTAACACTTGACAAATCGAAACTTATCCCCTATAATACCCATGCTGACGGACAGTTAGCTCAGCTGGTATGAGCACATGCTTGACGTGCATGGGGTCACAGGT
>CAZPYW010000227.1:0-1909 GCA_964590095.1 uncultured Oscillospiraceae bacterium
AAAAGCAAAGATCCTCTCTGTGAAGCATCACAGAGAGGATCAACTGTTTTCAGAAGTAGCGGTATTTTTTACGCTTGAGGAACAGGAATACAACACTGAACAACGCCGCCATCAGCTCTGCCACGACGATTGAGGCCCAGACACCGTCGATTTCCCAGACCAGCGGCAGAAGCAGCACGGCTGCCACCTGGAACACCAGCGTGCGCAGAAATGAGATCAGTGCAGAGGTCAGACCGTCGTTGAGCGCGGTGAAGAAGCCGGAAAAATAGATGGCATAGCCCATAAAGGCAAACGACAGCGAAAAAATCCGGAAGCCCGAGACGGTCAGCGCCATCAGCGCCGCGTCATATCCGACGAAAAGCCTTGCCAGCGGCGCGGCCAGAAGCTCGGCTGCTGCAATCATGGCAACGCCAAAAACGCCGATCATGCGCACGCTTTTTTTCAGCAGGCTTTGCAGCTCACCATGATTCTGCGCCCCATAGTGATACCCCACGACCGGCGCCGTACCGATGGAGTAGCCCATGAACGCTGCCGAGAAGATCATGCTGACGTACATCATAACGCCGTAGGCCGCCACGCCGTCCTCACCTGCGTATTTGAGCAGCTGGAGGTTATAGAGCATCCCGACAAGATTCATGGCGATGTTGCTCATGAACTCGGATGAGCCGTTTGTACTGGCCTGCACAATTGCCCGCCCATCAAATTTTGTCCGGCCAAGATGGAGGATGCTGCTGTTTTTGCGGCCGAAAAAGTAGAACAGCGGGACAACGCCGCCGACCACCTGGCTCAGCGCCGTCGCAGCGGCGGCACCGGCAAGCTTATATTCCTGCGGCAGCAAAATAACCAGAATCGCGTCAAACACCATGTTGGTCACACCGGCCGAAATGGTGACGGCCAGACCCAGCTGCGGCCGCTCGGCGGTGACGAAAAACGACTGGAACAGGTATTGCAGCACACTGAACGGCAGCACGGACAGAATGATCGTGGCATACTGCGCGGCATAGTCCACCATTGCGCCCTCCGCACCAAGCAGCACCGCAATGGGGCGGATAAAGGCGATTCCAAGCGCCGCAAAGACAATACCCAGCACGAACGCCGTGTAGACGAAAAGCGAAAAATAGCGGTTCGCCTTTTCATGCTCGCCCTCGCCAAAGGTTTTGGCCACCAGTGCCGAGCCGCCTGTGCCGAACATCAGTCCGACGGTGGACAGAATCATCATAAACGGCATGATCAGATTGACCGCCGCAAAGGGCGTTTTGCCGGCAAAGTTTGAAACGAAAAAACCGTCCACCACGCCATAGATGGACGTGAAGATCATCATGCCGATCGACGGCAGGGTGAAGCGAATCAGCCGTCCATAGCTGAAGTGGTCAGAGAGCTGGATTTGCTGTTTCATGAATGGTTCCTTTCCATTTGTCAATTTCTTCGCGCAGTGCGCGCTTGTATTTTTCCATCAGACGCAGATGCAGCGCGAATTCCTCGTCCGTCCAGCTTGCAAACGCGCTGCACTCGGCCTCAAACAGCCGCGCCGCCGTCCGCGAGACAAAGTCTCTGCCCGTTTCGGTCAGCCGGATGCGTTTTGTTTTGCCCCGATCCTGCTCCAGATAGAGCACATTGTCACGCTCGAGCCGCCGCAGCGCCGAGTTGATGGTCTGCTTGCTGAGACCGCTTTCACTGCATACATCATAGAGCAGGCAGCCGTCGCCCTTCTCGTGTATCATATACGCCACGATCAGAACGCTGTCCGGCACACCGAGCCGCCGCGCCGCCAGATGGTAGAGTGCATCCAGATCATTTGACAGGCAGTTGAGCCTGTGTACATCCTCACGCCGGTCGTGCTGCATCATCTCATCCCCCAGTAAAAAATCGTACCTGCGCATTATAGTACGAATTCGTACCAATGTCAACT
>CAZPYW010000228.1:0-1865 GCA_964590095.1 uncultured Oscillospiraceae bacterium
TGATGGTTCAGTATGAGGGTCTGCCCGCCTCCAAGTGCATCGCCTGCGGCATCTGCGCCAAGGCCTGCCCGATGGAAATCCTTGAGGTCGTAGAAAAGTAACACAGCACCGAGAACGCTCCGGAATCCTGGATTCCGGAGCGTTTTGACATCGTGGCGTGTATTTGCTGCGTGATTTTTTGTTGTTATAGCAGAAGCGTGCCGGAATGCGCGATTCCGGCACGTTTATCATGATTCGCTTTCGCCGCGGAAGGCACGCAGTCCCGCGCGCCCCTCCGGCGTGACCGGCTTGAGCCAGCGCAGACTTTTGGTGTGTATCATACACGCAATGGACTTTGGAATGTCCTCGCCAAGATACGCGATGATGACGACCCACAAAAACGGCAGCTGCCAGACTCTTGCCGCCAGAAGCGTCAGCGGGATGGAGATCAGCCACAGGCTTCCCAGATCAAACAGCATACCGGTCAGCGTATCGCCGCCCGAGCGGAAGACGCCGACAACCTGCACATACGAGATGTTGCGGAAGAAGACCTCAAGCGAGCAGAAGATCGTCACAGCCAGCGCGGTGTCCAGCGTGAGCTGTGAGAGGTTGCTTCCGCTGGAGAAAATGGAGATCAGCGGATAGCGCAGTGCGATGGTGGCAAGACCCACGACCAGACCCAGCAGCGGACAGAGCACGGAGAAGCGCGTAGCATCGTCCACGCCGCGCCGGATCTTGCCCTGTCCGATGGATTTGCCGACCATGATGACGCACGAGTTGCCAACACCGACATAGAACGAAAATGCAAGGTCGGAGAAGGTCTTGAAAATGGTCATGCCGGCATAGTACTCATAGCCCATGTTGGAATAGATCATGTTGAGCACCAGAATGCCAAGCGCCCAGAGTCCCTCGTTAAACATGACCGGCAGCGCGCGGCTGAAGAAAATGCCAAGATTGCGCAGACCAAAGGCAAACAGCTCATGTGCAGGGCCGATAAGCATATTTTTCTCAAACGCAGAGAAGACAAGAATCAGCACAGGACCGAGCCATGAGGTGATGCACGTGGCCAGTGCAGCGCCCGCCGTACCCATTTCGGGCAGGCCGAATGCACCGAAAATCAGACCATAGTCAAAAAAAGCATTTGCGATGGTCGTGATAATCGAGACATAGAGCGGCAGCTTGACGCGCTCGGTGTTGCGCAGGACGGTGGAGAACACCGTGCTCAGTGCAACGGCAGGGTAGGAGAAGCAGACGATAGACAGGTATTCGCATCCTGCGGCAATGACGTTTGGATCCTGATTAAACAGTCCGACGACCCACGCCGGCCAGAGCCGCGCGATCAGGGTAAACAGACTGGTCAGAATCAGCGTCGAGATCGTCCCCATGCCCAGCACGCGGCGGATACCCTTGTAGTCCTTGACACCCCAGTACTGTGAAATAAAAACACTCATACCTGAGGCCAGACCAAAGCCCAGCAGCGAGCACAGCCAGCCCCATTGTGCCGCCATGCCGACAGCCGAGAGCGTGATATCGCCAAGGCGCGAGACCATCATCGTATCGACCAGCTGGAATGAACTGGTCAGCACATTTTGCAGTGCGACCGGAATGGCCAGCTTCAGCGTGACGCGCCAGAACGGCTTGTCACCAAGATATTGACTCCAATTGATCTTCATAAATTCAAACTCCGAAATAATACTCCGATATTCTGCGCATCTGCGCAGAATTTTCGCCGCCGAAAGGCGGCGCTTTTGCGCGCCCAAGGGCGCAGACTTTTTGCGCGCAAAGCGCGCGTCGGCTCCCTTGTGTAAAGGGAGCTGTCAGCCGCAAGGCTGACTGAGGGGGTTCTTGGCTCTCCCTTTGGGAGAGCTGGCGGCGAAGCCGACTGA
>CAZPYW010000229.1:0-1861 GCA_964590095.1 uncultured Oscillospiraceae bacterium
TCAAAGGTCTTGCCCGCGCCGGAGATGGCCTGATACGTGCAGACAAGCGCGCGGTCAAGGCCGTACTTCATCAGCGGGTGCAGCGCGGGAACATAGCTTTGCAGACTGCAATTGGACTTGACGGCGATAAAGCCGCGTGTTGTGCCAAGACGGCGGCGCTGCGCGTCGATGATGGCGATATGCTCGGGATTGATCTCGGGCACGACCATAGGAACGTCGGGCGTGCCGCGGTGTGCGGAGTTGTTGGAGACGACAGGGCACTCAAGCCGTGCATAGCGCTCTTCCAGGGCGCGAATCTCGTCCTTTTTCATGTTGACGGCGCAGAAGACAAAGTCGACCATCGAGGCAAGCTTTTCTGCATCAGCCTCTGCGTCCAGAACGGTCAGTGCAGCAGCCTGTTCCGGAATGGGATCGGTCATATTCCACTTACCCGCAACAGCCTCGCCATACGGCTTGCCTGCGCTGTGCGCGCTGGCCGCAACAGCCGTCAGATGAAACCACGGATGCTGCGCAGTCAAAAGGACAAAACGCTGTCCGACCATGCCGGTTGCACCGATGATACCTACTTTATACTGTTTCATGTTTCTCGCTCCTGTCTGTTGATGTCAAAGTTACGGTTGATTGTAACTTTGGAATATACTATAATATGTCTGCCGCGCACGTGCAGCGAATGCAGTTGAGAACTGTCCGCGATACACGTGCATATGTCCTTGAAATTTGATGCTTCCATCATAGCCTATGCGGGCGAAGCTGTCAATGTGAGAACTCTGGAAAAATTAACGAAATAAAGAGGGAATATTTGTTGAAAACGCACGATTTTTATTATGATCTGCCGCCTGAGCTGATTGCACAGACGCCATTGGCGCGCCGTGATGGCTCGCGTCTGATGACACTTGACCGCCAGACAGGGACGGTTGCGCATAAGCATTTTTACGATCTGCTTGATCTGCTGCAGCCGGATGACTGTCTGGTGCTGAATAACTCGCGTGTGCTGCCTGCGCGCCTGCTGGGACACCGCGTGCCGACGATGGGCGCGGTCGAGGTTCTGCTTTTGAAAGACCAGGGCGATGGCGTGTGGGAATGTCTGACAAAGCCCGGGCGCAAAACACACACCGGAACGGAGCTGTCCTTTGGCGACGGCGCGCTGACAGCGACGGTTGTGGGCGAGCGTGAGGACGGCAATAAGCTGGTGCAGTTCCACTATGAGGGTATCTTCCTTGAGGTACTTGAGCAGCTTGGTAAGATGCCGCTGCCGCCGTATATCAAGGAAGAGCTACAGGACGCCGAGCGCTATCAGACGGTGTACTCGCGCGTCAGTGGCTCTGCTGCCGCTCCCACAGCTGGCCTGCACTTTACGCCGGAGCTGCTCCACGCGCTGGAGGAAAAGGGCGTTCGGCTTGCTTATATCACGCTTCATGTCGGGCTTGGAACGTTCCGTCCGGTCAAGGCCGAGGAGATCACTGAGCATCACATGCACAGTGAATTCTGCATGATGCCGCGTGAGGCGGCTGAGATCATCAACGATACGAAGCGGCGCGGCGGGCGCGTCGTGTGCGTGGGAACGACCTCATGCCGCACGCTGGAATCGCTTGCAGACGCCGACGGAACATGCAGCGAAAAATCTGCGTGGACGGATATTTTTATCTACCCGGGCTACCGCTTTAAGGCGATGGACGCGCTGATCACCAACTTCCATCTGCCGGAAAGCACGCTGGTCATGCTGGTCTCAGCGTTTGCAGGCCGCGAAAACGTCCTCAATGCCTATCAGATTGCCGTACAGGAGCGATATCGGTTCTTCTCCTTTGGGGATGCGATGCTGATACTATAAAAGATGTCCGAATTGTCACGAAAACCCCGAAAA
>CAZPYW010000230.1:0-1855 GCA_964590095.1 uncultured Oscillospiraceae bacterium
AAAATGGAGGTTCTATGAAAACTGTTGTCATCACCGGCGGGAGCCGCGGCATTGGCGCCGGATGCGTGCGCGAGTTTGCTGCGCGCGGCGCGCGGGTCTGGTTTCTCTATGAAAAAAATCACGCGGCGGCGCAGCAGGTCTGCCGTGAAACGGGCGCGCAGGCGCTGCAATGCGATGTTGCAGACGAGCAGCAGGTGCTGGACGCGTTTAAGACGATCGGTGCGTGTGACGTGCTGGTCAACAATGCCGGTATCTGTCACTATGGGCTGATCTCGCAGATCACGCCGGACGAGTGGCGGCGGCTGTTTGCGGTCAACGTGGACGGCGCGTTTTACTGCACGCGTGCGGCGCTGCCGTTTATGCTGCAAAAGCAAAGCGGGGCGATCATCAACGTCTCGTCCATGTGGGGCGAGGTCGGCGCGTCGTGCGAGGCGGCGTACTCTGCCACCAAGGGCGCGCTGCTGGCCTTGAGCAAGGCGCTGGCGCAGGAGCTTGGGCCAAGCGGCATCCGCGTCAACGCGGTGACGCCCGGCGTCATTCAGACGGATATGTGTGCATCCGTTGACCCGAGTGTGCTGGAATCGCTGCGTGAGCAGACGCCGCTGGAACGGCTGGGCACGGCGGCAGATGTGGCGCGCGTGATCGCAGATCTTGCGGCCTCGTCCTTTGTCACCGGCCAGGTGCTTGGGGTAAACGGCGGGTTTGTCATCACCTGAATGGCCAGAAGCAGCACAAAAATATACTTTTTTCGCTCCGGTTGCCGCGCTGTGTGCAACCGGAGCCTCTTTTTTGTTTACATATAGAGGGAGCAGACTGCGACCAAACAAAAAGGAGGATGTTTTATGCAAAAAACCGAGCATTTTCAGCTAAACACATGGGCACCAGAGGATTTTGTCGATCTGGAACAGATGAATGCAAACTTTACGGCGCTTGACACCGCGCTCTATACGAGGCAGCGCGCGGGCAGCCACACACAGGCGCTTGCCGCAGCGGCGCGCGGCGAGCTGGCCAATCTGATGCTGGCGCGGGCGCACGCAGGCGCGGATGTCAGCTTTGCCGAGAGCACGCTTTTAGAGACGTTTTCGGATCTGAGCGGCATTGCAAGCTATGAAAAGGTCATCTGCGCCGGCGGGCCGCATTTTGCTGCGTCCGGCGCGTCGCTTACGCTGACGGTCAATTACAATGACGGCGGCAACTCCTATCCGCGCAAGACCATTGTTGCGCCAAGCGGGACGACCACCCTTGCGACGCTTACGGCGGGCGGCTGGTTCAGCACGCAGCAGCTGACGATCAAGTACACCGCCGGCGGTACCAGTGTTGCCTTTGGCGTTTATCAGAAAGGGACGCTTCTGGGACAGTCAGAGACGCAGGCGATTGCCAGCAAGAGCGACAAAACCACGCTGAATATCCCGCTTGTTGCGGCCATTGACCCGAATGTGCCGTGTGAGCTGCGTGCCGTTTCAACCGGCAGCGGCCTGGGACTTTACATCTGGGAGATGTCGCTGGCGACGACGGAGACGGTTCATACCAGCGGCCAGCTTGTGACCGCGGCGAAAACCGTTACAGCCGATGCGCTGAGGCTGTATCTGCGCTATACGGGTACAGCACCGACGGTGTCGTACCGAGTGGGCAGCGGCAGCTTTACGGCCATCACCCCGACGCAGACACGCGCGGGAAAGACACACGGCGGCGCGGCCTGCACGCTTGCGATCTATGATATCGCGCCGCAGACAGCGATGGTAAATGCAGCGTTTGCGCTGAAGCTGACGCTTCCGGCGGCGGATACGCATATCTATGACTATTGCGCCGCCGCCATCTGAGTGTGCGGCAAAAAGAAACGGAAAAAGGACGTACC
>CAZPYW010000231.1:0-1820 GCA_964590095.1 uncultured Oscillospiraceae bacterium
TGCGCAGAAGCCAATTGCAGCGGAAAACAGGCGGGGAGGGACAGACGATGGTTTATTACATTGCGGACATGCATTTCTGGCACGAAAATGTGCTGGGCTTTGACAACCGGCCGTTTTCGGCGTTGGAGGAGATGCACGAAACGCTGGTTCAAAACTGGAACGCACGTGTCGCGGAGGATGACACGGTCTATGTGCTGGGCGACGCATTCTGGAAGAATGAAGAAAAGAGCATCCGGCTCATGCGGCAGCTGCGCGGGCAGAAGCATCTGATTCGCGGCAATCACGATCGGGTAAAGGGAAACCTGCGGCTGTACTGGCAGAGCATCGAGCCGTATGCAGAGCTGACGGATGAGAAACGGCTGGTCGTGTTAAGTCACTATCCGATCCCGTTTTACAAGTCGCAGCACAGCGGCGCGGTCATGCTGTATGGGCACGTGCATAACTCAAGAGAATGGACGCTTTTGGAGCAGTGGAAGCGCGAGCAGTGGGAGATGGGCATTCCCTGTCAGATGATCAACGTTGGTTGCATGATGGACTATATGGCCTATACGCCGCGCACGCTGCGCGAGCTGCTGGAGGCCAACCCGATGCCAGAGCATCTTACCGTGCGCGCGGACGCCGCAGGCAGAGAAAAACCGCGCACAGCGGCGGACGCCGGACAGACAGAACAGCAGGAAACGCCGATGTGATCTGCAACAATATGGAGCATCCGGCGAGCAAAAAACAGAAAAGGTTTACACAGCCCCCGCGGTGTGTTAAGATATGCAGGAATGCAACGACACATCCGAAGGAGCAAGCAACATGCAGTATATCATTCTGGATATGGAATGGAACCAGCCGTGGCCTGGTTCATACGCGGCGCAGAAGCGTCTGCCGTCTGCGATCCGCGGCGAGATCATCCAGATCGGCGCCGTCCGTCTGCTTGAGGATCAGACGGTGGCAGATGAGTTTCAAATCCTCATCCGGCCAAAATACTATCAGAAGCTCAACCGCAAGGTCAGCAGTCTGACCGGCATCAAGGACGCACGGCTCAAGGCAGAGGGACTGCCCTTTCCCGAGGCCATTGAACAGTTTCGGAGCTGGTGCGGCGCGGACTGCACATTTTTGACGTGGGGCTTTGACGATATCACCATTCTAAAGGAAAATCTGGCGCTGTTTGCGCTGGATGACAGCTGGACAGCGCGCTGGTACAACGCGCAGATGATCTTTAATGTCCAGACGGACGGCTCAACGGCGCAGAAGGCGCTGAAAACGGCGATGGAGCTGATGGGCATCGAGCCAAGCCGTCCGGCGCACGACGCGCTTGGAGACGCGTATCACACGGCGCTGATCTGTTCGCGGCTGCATCTGGCCGAGGGAATTGAACAGTATGAGGCGGCGGTCAGAAGCCATGAGAACGGCTTCCATGGCGCAGAGCTGGACGGCTGTCTCAAGCGGCAGGTCTATCACGGCTACCGAGACAAGGCCGAGGCAGTCGGCGCGATGAGCGCGGAGGAAAACGTCTGCCCCATGTGCGGCGCTGCCATGACGGCAAGCCGCTGGATCTCACAGCCCGGACACCGCTATATGAGCATGTGTACCTGTCCAGAGCATGGCAGTTTCCTGGTGCGCATCCGTCTGGCGCATGACCCTGACAACTCGATGCGCGTCAACCGGCTGGTCTACGCGCCCGACTCAGAGGCCGCCAAAAGCTATGCCGCACAGGCAGAAAAGCCCCGCCGCCACCGCCGCTATGGCGCGCGGCGGAGAAGCCGCGCGGAAAAAAAGCCGGAATAAGGCAAAAGCAATGCCGCCCATGCGCAACGCGCATGGGCGGCATT
>CAZPYW010000232.1:0-1812 GCA_964590095.1 uncultured Oscillospiraceae bacterium
TACACCAGACGGCCGGAATTTGCAAGCCGGACGGGAAACGACAAATTTTCCGCTGGCAGGAAATTGCATTTGACAGCTGTGTGTGCTATCCTATATGATATAAAACAGAAGAAGAAAACAGACTGTCAGACAGCGAGGAGAGGACGGATGGTATCATGAAAATTGTCAACATTGGTTCAGCAAATATCGACTATGTCTACCAGATGGAGCATTTTATCCAGCCCGGCGAAACGCAGAACTGTGACCGGCTGACGATCGGCTGCGGCGGCAAGGGGCTTAACCAGTCCATCGCGCTGGCGCGGGCTGGCACCGAAATCTATCACGCCGGTTTTATCGGCGCGGAGGGCGCGTTTTTGCGCGAGAAAATGCAGGACAGCGGCGTAGATACGCGCTTTGTCCAGCTTGGCCAGGGCGCAAACGGCCACGCCATGATTCAGGTCGATCAGAACGGCCAGAACTGCATCATTCTCTACGCAGGCACCAACCATCAGTTTACCCATGCGTATGTTGACAGCGTGCTGGATTTCTTTGCGGCGGGGGATATCTGTGTGCTGCAAAATGAGATCAACGACGTTCCCTATGTCATCGAAAGCTGCTATGCACGCGGGATCAAAGTTGCCTTCAATGCTGCGCCCTACCGCGACGCCATCCGCGACTATCCGCTGGACAAGGTGGACTGGCTGATTGTCAATGAGGTTGAGGGCGGCGGCCTTTCAGGGGAAACGGAATATGACGCCATTGCAGACAGGCTGGTCAAGCTGTATCCCAACACGCGCGTTGTTCTGACCATGGGCAAGGCCGGCTGCATCTATCGCAGTGCGGACGAGCGCGTACAGGTCGGTGCATGTACCGTTAAGGCTGTGGACACCACGGCGGCGGGGGATACCTTCATCGGCTATTTCCTGCGCGGTGCGTCCGAGGCGCTGCCGGTGGCAGACTGTCTGCGCCTTGCAACGGTTGCCAGCGCCATCGCCGTCACGCGCCCGGGCGCGGCAGACTCGGTGCCGCTGTATGATGAGGTCGCGTCCTCTGCGCTGCTGAAAACCATTTGATCCGGCAGGAGGTACCCCATGAATCCCCTGCTGCTCATCGCCGCGCTGCTGCCGGCCGTTGTGCTGCTGGTGCGCGTATATCGTCTGGATAAAATTGAAAAAGAGCCGCCGCGCGTGCTGCTGCGGCTGGTTATCATCGGCGCGCTGGCCGGACTGGCCGCCGCAGTCATCGAGCAGCTTTTGATGCTGCTGCTGAATGTGTGCTTCCGCACGCGCTCGATGCTGTATCTCGTGATCGAGAATTTTGTGATCGTCGCCTGTGTGGAGGAGGGCTGCAAGCGCTTTCCGGTGCGGCGTTATCTGTGGAACGCGCCCGCGTTTGACTATCGGTTTGACGCGGTCGTCTACTGCGTGTTTTCCGCGCTTGGCTTCGCGGCGCTGGAAAATGTGTTCTATGTGGCACAGTACGGTCTTGGAACTGCGCTGGTGCGGGCGCTGCTTTCAGTGCCCGGGCATTTCTTCTTTGCCGTCTACATGGGCGTTTACCTTGGCGAGGCAAAGAAGGCCGAGCGCTGCGGCAATCTGGTGCGGCGCGGGTATTTCCTGCGGTGCAGCTTCTGGATGCCGGTGCTGCTGCACGGCTTCTGGGACTTCTGCCTGAGCTTTGAAAGCGTCATCATGACCATTTTGTTCTATGTCTTTGTGCTGCTGTTCTTTTTGCAGGCAAACCGTCTGCTGCGCCGCAGCGCGCAGACAGACGAACCCCTGAGAGGATAATCGAAATGTGCCGCGCGCCCAGCGCGCGGCACAATCGCCGCCG
>CAZPYW010000233.1:0-1797 GCA_964590095.1 uncultured Oscillospiraceae bacterium
TGCCTTGGCTCCCCCTTTGGGGGAGCTGGCCGAAATCTGTGATTTTGGCCTGAGAAGGCAAATGTAAACCCTCTCCGTCACGCCTGCGGCGTGCCACCTCTCCCAAAGGGAGAGGCAAGTCTTTGCGTTGGGGCTGGCGCAAAAAGACCGCCCCTGCGGCGGTCTTTTTCTCAGTATTCACGAATGACGGCCTTGACCTTGCCGACGAGCTGTGCCGTGCGGCCATCGATGGGCTGATAGGCGGGATTCTCCGGCATCAGCCAGACACGGCCGTTTTTGCGCACAAAGCGCTTGACCGTGGCCGAATCGTCCAGCAGGGCAACGACGATATCGTTCTGGTCGGCCGTTTCCTGTGGCCGGATGACGACCTTGTCACCGTCAAGAATTCCAGCGCCGACCATGGAATCGCCGCGCACGCGCAGCGCAAAGCACGATTCATCGCCGTCCCATGGAATATAGCCCTCAATATTTTCTACCGCCAGGATGGGAATACCCGCCGTGACCACGCCGAGCACCGGAATCTGTCCCGTGTGCGGCGCGTCATTCAGCGTGATGGTGCGGTTTTTCATCTGATCCATGCTGATCGCGCCCTCATCGCGCAGGGCGTTGAGGTGATAGTGGACAGTGGCGGTGGAGCGCAGCCCGACAGCCTGCGCGATCTCGCGCACCGAGGGCGCATAGCCGTTTTCGCGGATAAAGTGGTTGAGAAATTGTAAAATCTCCTGTTTTTTGTTGCTGGTTCGCGCCATGCCATCGCCTCCGTGCTTTCCTGTGTCCAGTCTATCACATCTGCGCGGAAATTGCAAACATTTGTTTTATTTTATTTTCCTGAACGTGCAGCTTACAGGCCGCTCAGATCAAAATCCGGCGTGTAAGCGCTGCTGGCGGCGGAAAAATCCTGTGTATAGCCGTCTTCTATGTCCAGCAGCATCAGATACGACAGCGCCGCGTCATACTCCTCCTGCGTGACGCGCCGGTCATAGGGCGGCATGGTTTTCGCTTTTCCCATCGGGACATACTGGCTCATCAGACTGAGCATGGCCTGTCCGCGCTTAAATTGGGACGCATACCAGTCCAGCACGCCCAGCGTGTTGTCCAGCTCATTTGGAATGACCAGATGCCGCACCAGTACCCCGCGCGTCATCTGCTCGTCCTCAATTACAACGTCGCCGGTCTGGCGGTACATTTCTGCAATGGCGGCTGCTGCTGTTTCGAAATAGTCCGGCGCGGCTGACAGGCGCGCGGCCAGCCGGTTGTCGGAATATTTCATGTCCGGCAGGTAGATATCGATCAGCCCCTCAAGCTGTTGCAGCGTTTCTACCGATTCATACCCGCCGCAGTTGTAGACCACTGGCACGGGAAGCTTTGGCGTGAGCGCGGGAAGAATGGTCGGTAAAAAATGTGTCGGCGTGACAAGATTGATGTTCTGTACGCCCTCATCGATCAGCTGCTCAAACACAGCGCGCAGCTCTGCGCTGGTCAGCTCTTTACCGTTTGCGTCATGTGAGATCGTTGTGTTCTGACAGAACGCACAGCGCAGCGTACAGCCGGAAAAGAAGACCGCGCCGCTTCCAAAGCTGCCGGAAATGACAGGCTCCTCCCAATAGTGCGCGGCAGCGCGCGCCGCCCGCAGCCGGTCGGGCATTCGGCAGAAGCCAAGCTGCCCCGCCGTGCGGTCAACGCCGCACCTGCGCGGGCAGAGCGTGCAGTTTTGATATGTCAGCATATGCGTCCTTCCTTTACAGCTCGTTTGGAATATGGTAGAATATTCTTCACAGGAAATCAAGGGGTATTTTG
>CAZPYW010000234.1:0-1735 GCA_964590095.1 uncultured Oscillospiraceae bacterium
TACCGCTCATAAAAGCCGGTGTGATCGGTCAGCAGGTAGACAGGGGAAACCCCGTGGCTGCGCAGATCCTCGACGGCCATACCCAGCAGCCGCCCCGCAATTCCCATGCAGCGATAGTCCCGCTCGGTATAAACGGCGCAGATGTTCGGGGTCAAATCCCTCCTGTCGTGAAAGTCGTTTTCAATTACGCCCAGACCGCCGACGATTTTGTCCCCATCCAGGCACAGATACCACCCGTATTCCGTGTTCTGTGCCAGATAGTCCGTCATGCAATCCAGATACGCCTGCTCCGGTACGCCCCATTTTTGATGAAACCACGCGGCAGCCTGCGCTTTCAGCGTCGACCGCTGTCTCAATGCCAAATACTCCATTGCTGCTCCTTTTTATATACCGCGCTGCGTTATCTCTCAGACCTCGGCTTTCCGAATGGGAAGCCGGAGCGCCGTTTTCCGTCTTTCCGGCGCGACCTTTCGCGCGTCCGAAAGATAGATTTCGTGGTGAAAGCGCGTGGCGGTGATGTCCGTCACATATCCGTTTTCCCTGCAAAATGCCTCCATCTGCGCAACGGTCGCCGGTTCGTCGTCATAGGCGCCGATGTGCATACACTGGACGCACAGCCCCTCGTGATAGAGCAGCAGCTCAACCCTGGAAAAATCCTGCTTCTTTTTCGGCGTTGCCTCGGCCAGCGCCCAGTCAAAGTCCGCTTTTGTCACAAAATCGGGCAGACGGATGAGCGCAATCCACCGAAAGTCCGCTTTGCGCGCATAGTCAATTCCGTCGGTGTCATCCTGCCACCAGAAGCCCTCAAGCGGCGGCACCACATAGTCAAAATAGCCGTCGATTTTGTGCTCGCCCAGCTTGCTCATCTTGATGGTAAACGCCATCCCATAGAGCAGGGACATCGCAGTCTTGTATTCGCCGTCCGGCTGATTGGGGTCGCCCTTACCGCGCACAGCCAGAAACTGCATGGGCGGAACGTCCACGATCGCCGGTTTGTTTTTTGGCAGATAGAATTCCTTGTATTCCTTTTTGTAGTCAAATGCCATACCCATACCTCATGTTACGTTCTTTTGTATCCGCGTCCCAGCCGCTCGCCGTAATCAGGGGAGCGCATGGTCGCTGCACACGCTGTGTTCTGCCCCATATCGGCACAGCAGAGAGACGAAGACCAGCATAAGCCCCAGCGCCACGCTGTCCAGACCGTCCAGACGCACCTTTTCCACGTTCTCCATAAACTGCGCGATCACAGCCTGCGCCACCTGTGCCAGAACGCCAGACACAATGGGAATCCAAATCGCAGAAATGCCCAGATGCAGCAGCTCCTTTGCGCCGTCCATGGTAAAGGGCGTACCGGCGCGCAGCTCGTTTTCAAAATAGCAATGCGCCATGCGGGAGACGAACAGCTCTCCGATGCAAAGGAGCGCCCCGACGGCAATCACCGCCCAGATCGTGCCGGTGCTGATGCCGGCTTTGGTCTCAAGTATGCTGTGCAGCGTCACGCCGCCTATTTTCAGCGTCTTTGTCCCGATGCACATTGCCGCAGCGCCCACCGCACAGCCGCAAATGCCGACGATGCAGCAGATATAAACAATTTTGCTGAGAACCTTTCCGATTCTGGAAAGGATTTGAATGGTGTCTAATGTTGGTGTTTTCATAACGATTTCCTTTCTGCGTTTTCAAGACGCGTAAGCCACGCGTCTAAATATTTCATCTGCTCCGGCGTATGGAACCAGTG
>CAZPYW010000235.1:0-1730 GCA_964590095.1 uncultured Oscillospiraceae bacterium
ACGTTGGCTTCGGGGTCAAACTTCAGGTTGCCGACACCGTCGATGATGCCCATCTTGTAGCAGTAAGCGATGGAGCTTTCTGCCCAGTGGCCGACGCAGTCGGTAAAGGGGTTGGCGGAAGCGTAGAGGCCGTTGATAGCCGAGGAACCATTGTCAAACATGGCAATGATCTTGGCAGCCTCTGCACGGGTGATCTCACCCTGCGGACGGAATGTCTTGTCCGAATAGCCGTTCAGAACGCCGATGTAGGACAGGACATCAACGGCCTGTTTGCGGCTGACAGTGCTGCCATCCGTATAACTTGCCGAGGTTGCTGCGCTGGCAACGGTGGCGAAGCTCAGAAGAGTTGCGACAACCAGAACCAGAGCAAGAACCTTTTTGAAGTTCTTCATTGAGTTTTCCTCCTTTAATATTTATAGTTGCGTTTTTATCTCCTGTTAAGATAATCAATGGTATGGGAAACCATTGCCACAACTGCCCGCGCGGGGTGCGGGGCGGCGCGTTTGCCGCACTGCTGCCGCATGGGCGCACAGAATGAAAGGAGAAAACAAGATGAAAAAACAGAAAATGAAGGGCATTATCCGGCGCGGCGAAAGCTACAGCTTCACCGTTTACATGGGGCGCACGCCCGAGGGGCGGCAGATTCGGCAGTACATGACGTGGCGGCCGCCGTTTGGCGTTTCGCGCGCCAAGGCCGACCGGATGGCCGCCGAGGCGTATGCAGACTTCCGCGCCCGCTGCCGCGGACACGCAGAATTGCGTGAAAATATGCGCTTTTCTGAGCTTTGTGCGCTGTATTTTGAACAATATGCGCCCGCAAAGCTCAAGGAGGTGACGGTGTACAACTATCGCTCGGCGGTGCAGAACCATCTGCTGCCGGTGTTTGGCGGGCTGCGGCTGCGCGAGCTGACCACGCCCAGACTCAGCCGCTATTTCGTCTCGGAATGCCCGCTGTCCGCGCCGTCGTGCCAGAAGCTGCGCACCGTTTTGTCGGGCATTTTGTCGTTTGCGTGCACACAGGGCTATCTGGCTGAAAATCCGTGCCGCAACGCGCTTTGCCGCCGGACGGAGGGCGCGCCCGCCGCTTTTTTGCAGCAGGAGCAGGCCGCGCGTCTGTGTGCCGCGCTGCGGGAGGCGTATTCGCCGGAGCATGTGGTGCTGTATACATTACTATACACCGGTCTGCGCGTGGGCGAGTGTCTGGCGCTGCGCTGGTGCGACATTGACATGGAGCGGCGCGTGCTGCGCGTGCGGCACACGCTTTGCGTGACAGGGCGGGGCTGCTTTCTCAGCGAGCCGAAGACGCGCGCCTCGGCGCGGGCAGTCAGTCTGCCGGCGGACGCAGCGGACTATCTGGCGCTCCACCGCGAAAAAAGCGGCGCAGCGGACGGCGATCTGGTTTTTTCTGCGCCGGATGGCGGCTTTCTGCGCAGAGAAAGCGTCCGGCGCAGCCTGTACCGGACGCTGGCGGTCGAGGGACTCCCGCGCTGCCCCGTCCACGCGCTGCGGCACACGTTTGCCAGTCTGCTGATCAACAGCGGCGTTCACATCAAGGCCGTCAGCACCATTCTGGGACACAGCTCGGTGTCCGTCACCGGCGATATCTACGCGCATGTGTTTGCCGATTATCAGGCCGCCGCCAGCGCCGCCGTTGCCCTGCGGCTGAAATGATGCCGCCGAAAACTGAGCCGCTTTTGCGCAAAAAGAGCCGGAGCACGACGCTCCAGCTC
>CAZPYW010000236.1:0-1631 GCA_964590095.1 uncultured Oscillospiraceae bacterium
GCGAGGGATATGGAGCTTGCGAGGACGAAGCGCCTCTTTTTGCCTACTTTTTCTGACAAGACAGAAAAAGTAGGACGCCGTAGGCTACGGCAGTAGCAAATCTGTAGGAGTGCATCTCTCTAACGTGAAACGCTGAAATAGGGGCGGCGGGACACAGGGGTCCCGCCCTACGGGCGCGCAACGTGAAACGCTGAGAAAAGGCCGCTGCGCCATTTGGGCGCAACGGCTCGATGCCCACATCGAACCTACAGGCCGCGCCGTCTCTGCGGAGAAAAAGTATGAATCTTGTGTAAAAGGGTATTCCATTTTGCGTTACAATCTGCTATACTAATCTTAAAGACAAGATAACCTTGAGAGATGAATTTCAAAATTTATCTATTTGTCTCAGAAACGGAAATGGAGGAACAAAGCATGTGTAGAAAACAGGAACAAAAGAAATGCAATCTTGCGGCGCTTGTGGGTGGCATCGTGCTGGTTCTTGGCATGATCGCGCTGGTGTGTACGCTCCTCGCCAGACATACGCAGCGGGGACGCTCGCTCGTTGCCGACATCAGGGCAAAATACGGCTGCGACCCGAATGCAGATGATTATGTAAACTAAACGGAGGACAGTATGGGAAGCTTTATTCTTTCATGTGAATCTACCATTGATCTGCCGTATGCTTATGCGTGTGCGCGTTCGCTTCCGGTGCTGTTTTATTCTTACACCGTGGACGATACGGTCTATGCCGACGATATGGGACGTCACGCCGACAGTCTGCCGCGCTTTTATGGCTTTCTGTCCGACGGCAAGCTGCCGACCACGTCACAGCTGAACGCGGCACAATATGAGGATTTTCTCAGTCCGCTGCTGGAGCAGGGCGATGTGCTGCATATCGCCTTTGGAAGCGGCATGACAAACTCTGTCAGCAACGCCAGGCTTGCCGCTGAAACCCTGCGCGAAAAATATCCGGAACGCACGCTGGTCGTGATCGACTCGCTTTGCAGCTCGTCCGGCTATGGCCTGCTGGTTGACGGCGCAGCTGATCTGCGTGATGCAGGTGCGACGCTGGAAGAGACAGAGGCGTGGGTCATGGAGAACCGACAGCGCGTACATCATCAGTTTTTCTCAACCGATCTCAAGTATTTTAAGCGCAGCGGACGTGTCTCGGGTGCAACGGCCACCCTGGGCGCGATTTTGGACATCTGCCCCATTATGCGGCTGGATGACAGCGGACATATCATTGCCTACAGCAAAGAGCGCGGCAAGAAAAACGCGATTCGCCGGACGGTGCAGACCATGCTGGAGCACGCGCAGGACGGCGCAGATTACAGCGGCAAGTGCTTTATCTGCCATTCCAACTGTCCGGATATCGCGGAGCAGACGCGGCAGGCTGTTGCCGAGCGTTTCCCGCATATCAGCGGCGAGATCCGGATGTGCGATATCGGCACGATCATTGCCTCGCACTGCGGCCCGGGAACGGTGGCGGTCTTCTTCTTTGGCGATGTACGCACGCCGGATGATTCCGTGAAAAAGTAAACTGCAAAAACGTTAACTGCGGCCGCAGCTTGCTGCATGGCCGCGACATAAACGCGTGATCGGCTGCGTTACCCAGCCTTTCCTTTGGCACATCGGATCTGCTCCGGTGCGCC
>CAZPYW010000237.1:0-1617 GCA_964590095.1 uncultured Oscillospiraceae bacterium
TGATGATGGGGCCGGTGACGATGGGCGGGAAGAAGCGCATGACCTTCTTGGCGCCGAATGCCTTAAACAGCGCGGCAAGCACGACGTACACAAGACCTGCGCACGCAACGCCGAAGCAGGCGTAGGGAAGCATTTCGCTGTTGGGCTGGCCGTCGATCATGGGCGCGATGGTGGCATAGCCGCCGAGGAACGCGAACGAGGAGCCGAGGAATGCAGGAACCTTACCGCCGGTGATGATGTGGAACAGCAGCGTGCCGAGGCCGGCAAACAGCAGTGTGGTGGAGACATCAAGGCCCGTCAGAATCGGGACAAGGACGGTCGCGCCAAACATGGCGAACATGTGCTGGAAGCCCAGCAGGAGCATACGGCCGGTGCCAAGCTCTCTGGCGTCGTAAATGCCGTTTTCGGGAATCGGTTTCTTACCCATTTTTTCTTTTCCTTTCCTTTCTTACCCGGGCGGCGCAGCCGTATCGCATAAAAAAAGAATTGTGAAATGGAAATACCAGTCTCACAATTCTGAATGCAAATACGAATGCTGTTCCAGCAAAAAATCTGCGCCGCAATCGATAAAAATGGAAGCACCATTCCCGATCAGACACGTCAGACACTGCATCATGGGACGGCACCTCCTCGCTTCTTTTTTCCGCGTGCAAGTATACGCGTTTTTTCGGGGAATTGCAACATGGAGTTTTGCACAAATTCAACAGCTTTTCCACAATACTTTTTGACAAAAGCAAAATCACGGGGTCGAAACTGCGCGTCCCGACCCCGCCTCTCTCACTCCAGCTCATCCAGCGTCAGCTTAAAGCTTTCCAGAAAATGTCCCATGAAATAATCCAGACACGGCAGATGCATCTCGACCAGGGCATCGTGTGTCTGCCGCGCCGCGGCCTCAAACTCGCGGTTTCCGGCCTTCAGCTCTTCCAGACACTTGATGTGTGCCGAGAGCTTGTCGGCGGCCTTGACGATTCTGGATACCTCGGGGTCTGATTCCAGCAGCAGCGGCGCATAGCTCTCGCGCAGCGCCTCCGGCAAAAGCGCAAGCAGCTTGCTGCAGCTGACGGCCTCGACCTGCTTGTACGCCTGTCGGATCTCGGGGTTATAATACTTGATGGGCGTGGGCAGATCGCCGGTCAGTATCTCAGACGCATCATGAAACAGCGCCGCCGATGCGCAGCGGTCGGGGTCTGCCGGCTGGTGCAGGATGTCCCGCTGGATCAGCGCCAGTCCATGCGCCAGCACCGCGACCATATGGCTGTGCTCCTGAATATTTTCCTGAAACGAATTGCGCATCAGTCCCCAGCGCCCGATATAGCGCATACGGGAGATCAGCGCGAAAAATCGATGCTGCATAGCTTCTCCTTTCCGGCGCGCAGCCGGTCGTGTTCTTTTGTCTATCATACCGCATACGGCGGCCGCGCGCAAGCGTAAAAGTTCCCGCGACAAATTCCTGCGGATGTGTTATAATGCTTGTGCGTAAACGCGCGCCGTCGCGCCCGCAGGGCGCAAAAACCGCACGCGGCGCGTGCAATATCCGCGCGAAGCGCGCGGTGAACGGTTCAACCCCTTTTTTCTTTGATGCCAAAGAAAAAAGCCGTGGACGGTAAAAAAGAAACC
>CAZPYW010000238.1:0-1576 GCA_964590095.1 uncultured Oscillospiraceae bacterium
AGTTCCTGTATGACATCGGCGTTGTCCACACCAAAGAGCCCTATGCCAAGCGCACCAGCCACGGCATGATTCTGGGTCAGAACCCGCACTATGTTGGCAATGTGTCGACCGAGGAGGAAAAGCAGGCGCTGATCGAAAAGTACGGCAATCAGGCGCTGCGTCCGGCAGTCAAGATGTCGAAGTCTCTGGGCAATGTCGTCAACCCCGACGACGTGGTCAAGGCATACGGCGCGGACACGATGCGGCTTTATATCATGTTCATCGGTGACTTTGAAAAGGTTGCAACGTGGTCTGACGACGCTGTCAAGGGCTCGAAGCGCTTCCTTGACCGCTGCTGGAATCTGATGGACATGGCGGCTGACAGCGACGCGCTGTCTGAGAAGAACGAGCCGATCATCCACAAGACCATCAAAAAGGTAACGCAGGACATTGATGACCTGAAAATGAACACGGCCATCGCCGCGCTGATGACCATGGTCAACGAGTTCTATGCCAACGGTCTGAGCCGTGGTGATCTTGAGGTTCTGATGCGGATGCTCAGCCCGTTTGCCCCGCACATGGTTGAGGAAATGTGGGAGCTGACAGGCTACGCCGCGAAGACCGGAAAGATGGCCATGCAGATGGACTGGCCGGTGTATGATGAGAGCAAGACCGTTGCCTCTCACGTGGAGATGGCGGTTCAGGTGCTGGGCAAGCTGCGCGGCACGGTGATCGTTCCGGTCGACAGCGATCAGGACACGGTCGTGGCCGAGGCGCTGAAGCAGGAGAAGGTCGCCCGCGCAGTTGACGGCAAGAACATCGTCAAGGTGATTCTGGTCAAGAACAAGCTGGTCAACCTGATCGTCAAATGATGCATTCCGGCAAAAAGTGAGAAAAAACACTTGACAACAGACGGTCACCTGACTATAATAATCAAGCCGATTAGTGGCCCTGAAAGCAATCTGGATTTAGCCGGTTGCGTCGGAGGGAGGGAAAACGATGTCTGAAGTTCGCGTCAAGGAAGGCGAGTCCTTGGAAAATGCGCTCAAGCGCTTCAAGCGCAGCTGTGCAAAGGCTGGCGTTATCGCTGAAGTCAAGAAGAGAGAGCATTATGTGAGCCCCAGCCTGAAGCGTAAGCAGAAGTCTGAAGCTGCTCGCAAGAATAGAAAAAAGTTCTATTGATTTTCCTTTCCTGGAGTTATCAGCAGACAAGCCTCTCTGCGTAAGCAGAGAGGCTTTTTCGTGCGCAAATGCGCCCGTTCGCGCGAACGCGCGCGAAAAGGCAGAAGCACGCCGCGCTGCGCGGCGCTAGCTCTCCTGCCACAGCGGCAGAACGATCACGTTTTGAACACCGAGCGCGGCGGCCAGTGCAAGCTTCTGCGCAATGGTATCCTGCGTGTCGTACAGATGCAGTCCCGCCTCCGGCGGAAGCGGCGCGCAGTAGTTGCAGCAAAACGCCTCAGTATAGCACGGTGCGTGCTCCGCGCGCAGGATGGCGCTTGCCGCGCGGGAAATACGCACGCCCGCTTTTTTTGGACAGGGGAGCGGAAACAGCGTGCAATACGGCTCGATCAGCAGCCAGAGCCGATCACCGCAC
>CAZPYW010000239.1:0-1544 GCA_964590095.1 uncultured Oscillospiraceae bacterium
ATGACAAGCTGGCAGACCTGCATGTCTCGGGTCACGCCTGCCAGGAGGAGCTGAAGCTGATCCATGCGCTGTTAAAGCCGCGCTTCTTCATTCCTGTCCACGGCGAGCAGCGACACTTGCAGACGCATGCGCGTCTGGCGCAGTCGATGGGCATGGATCCGAAAAATATTTTCATCAGCGACATTGGCCGTGTGCTTGAGCTGACAAAGGCCAGCTGTAAATTCGGCGCGACAGTGCCGGCGGGCAAGATTCTGGTTGACGGAACCAGCGTCGGCGACGTCGGAAGCGTTGTTCTGCGCGACCGCAAGCATCTGGCGCAGGACGGCATGCTGGTCGTGGTGGTGAACCTTTCTGCCGAGGATGGCAGCGTCATCTCCGGCCCCGATATCATCACGCGCGGCTTTGTCTATGTCAAGGAATCCGAAAATCTGATCGAGGGAATGCGCGTGATCGCCGCGCACGCCATTGACCGCTGCGTTTCCAACGGAACGCGCGACTGGAGCGTGCTCAAGGCCAACATCAAGAGCGACCTCTCCGGATACCTGTTCAAGACGACCAAGCGCAACCCGATGATCCTGCCGGTCATTATGGAGATCTGAGCGCGGCACGTGGACGGCGCGCCGCAATGCGCATGATTTCCCTCTGTCGGGGAAAAATAGACGGCAGCTGTCGGCTGTAGACGCGGGAAACTGCGTTTTTGCGACAAAAAACGAAAAGAAATACAGAAATACTATTGCCAACGCGTGGGAATTTGTTGTATAATAACTTAGTTGCGCGGCTAAGAGAGAAGCTGGCGCGGACAACGCACGAATGAGGATGAGCGTAGATGTCAAATGCGAAAAATACAAAGGTGCCGGCCGAGGACGCAATGGCCAAGGTCACCGCACTGATCACCAAGGCGAAAAAGGATGGAACGATACTGGCCTCCGAGCTGACAGCCGAGCTGGAAAAGCTGGATCTGCCGGTGGAAAAGATCGAGCAGATTTATGACACATTTGATGCACTGGGCATTCAGGTGGTCGGCGCTGAGCTTGAGCTGGATATGGACGTGGACAACGACGTCATGGGCATTGGCGGCGATGAGCTTCCCGCCATGGACGAGGAAGAGGAGCTGGTCGACCCGCTTGAGCTGGCGGCTGAGTACAATCTGGATGACCCTGTGCGCATGTATCTCAAAGAGATCGGACAGGTGCGTCTGCTTTCCGCTGAGGAAGAGATCGAGCTTGCCAAGCGCGTGAGCGAGGGCGACAAGGCCGCCAAGGATAAGCTGACCGAGGCAAACCTGCGTCTGGTCGTGTCCATTGCCAAAAAGTATTCCGGCCGTGGTCTGCACATCCTGGACCTGATTCAGGAGGGCAACACTGGTCTGATTCGCGCCGTCGACAAGTTCGACTATACAAAGGGAAACAAATTCTCTACATATGCAACGTGGTGGATCCGGCAGGCCATTACCCGCGCCATCGCCGATCAGGCCAGAACCATCCGTGTTCCGGTGCATATGGTAGAGGTCATCAACAAGGCCACCCGCTGCAACCGCAAGCTGG
>CAZPYW010000240.1:0-1502 GCA_964590095.1 uncultured Oscillospiraceae bacterium
ACATGGTGCGATTTTGGCTCTATCTGCCCGCCGACCAATAGCGCCGCTTCCGGATAACTGCACAGGCCGCTTTCATCCGGAGCTTTGCGCCGGATAAAGGCAGCTTGCAATCGCTGCGGATTTTGCTATAATCAGGATATCTCCGCGCGGCATTTGCCGCGCACCGGAAAGGACGGTCACGCCATGCAGCAGCGCGTTCGCATCCGCGACATCGCGGAGGAGCTTGGTCTGAGCACAGCCAGCGTTTCCAACGTCATCCACGGCAAGACGGACAAGGTCTCGGATGAAACCGTCCGGCGCGTGCAGGCGCTTCTGGAAGAGCGGCAGTACATCCCCAGCATGGCCGGTATCCTGCTGGCGCAGAACGCGTCCAAAATCATCGGCGTGTTCATCCATGACCACGAAAAGTATGAGGGGCGCACGCTGGAGGACGTTTTCATTGCCTCGGCGCTGAATGACCTGTCCGTACAGATCGAGGCACATGGCCAGTTTATGATGGTAAAACAGGCGCGCCATGCAGAGGACGTTTTGAAATTCGCCTCGATGTGGAACATGGACGGCGTGGTCATGCTTGGCTTTTGTCAGCAGGACTACATGTACCTGCGCAGTCACATGCGCATCCCCTTTGTGGTCTATGACGGCCTGTGTGACAAGGCCGAGCGCTTTGTCAACATCTCCATTGATGACTTTGACGGCGGCCGTCAGGTCGGTGCCATGCTGCGCCAGAGCGGACACCGGCGCGCACTTTGCATCGCAGACAACCATGTCGGCATGGATCAGGCGCGGATAGACGGCTTTCGCGCCGGTTTTGACGCGGGCGAGACTGCATTTCTGGAAATCCCCCTGCATCGGGATGAGCGGCTGCGCCTCTACCAACAGGCGCTTTCGCGCTTTCATCAGGTCACGGCGGTCTTTGCCGTGTCGGACTACTATGCCATTGAGCTGATGCACGTGCTGCAGGAAAACGGCTTTCAGATCCCGCGCGATCTCTCGATCGTGGGCTTTGACGATATCCCCATGTGCCAGCTGGTTCATCCCACGCTGACCACCGTCCGACAGGACGGCGCGCTGCGCGCCAAGCTGGCGCTGGAGCGGCTGCGGGCGCTGAAGGCCGGAGAGGCGGCCGACGGCGTGATCACGCTTCCGGTCACACTGGTGCAGCGCGGCTCAACCGCCGCAGTTTAACAGGCTCCTGCCGCGCAGCTGCGCGGCATTTTTGCGCCCAAAGCACAGCGGCTTCTTTGGCTGTTTTGTCAATTCTGTAGGAATTGTTATATTTATTTTTGTTTTAGGTTACGCGTTTAACGTTTGTGTTTTCATCACCTGTTCTGTAGAATAAAAGCAAGTAAGCACAGGAGGTGCTCTATGAAAGCCAGACATCCGTTTTTCTCTTCCGTCTGCGTGCTCGCCATTCCGGTGGCGCTGCAATCCATGCTGCAATCCTCGTTCAGCATCGTCGATCAGATCATGATCGGCCAGCTTGGCAGCGTCAGCATCGCCGG